>JANOVJ010000623.1:0-7499 GCA_031417295.1 bacterium
TCGGGCAGCACCGGCACCACCACCGAGCCGCTGTTGTTGCTGCTGTTCGGGTCGGCAACGCTGCTGGCGATGCTGGCGGTGTTGGTGAAATTCGCGCCCGTCGGCGGGATCGCCGCATTCGGCGGCGCGGTGGCGACGATCGTCAAGTCGTCGATCGCGCCGACGGGAAAGTTGGCACGGGTGCAGGTGACCGTCTGGCCGCTCGCCGAGCAGGCCCAGTTCGGGCCCGCCGCCGAAACGTAGGTCCAGCCGGCGGGCAGCACGTCGGTCACAACCGCGTTCAGCGCCACCCCCGGGCCGCCGTTGCGCGGCTGGATGCGGAAGCTGACGTTCGAGCCGGCGATGGCCGGCAGGCCGGAGGTGACGCTCTTCTGGTCGATCCGCACGTCGGCGCCGGGCAGCACGGTGGTGTTGGCTGACGCGGTGTTGTTGTTGGGCACCGGGTCTTCCACCGCCGGCACGCCGTTGACCACGAACGGGTCGACGCTGGCGCTGTTGGTCACCGTGCCGCCGCTGGCGTTGACGGTGGCCACGATGGTGAGCGGCGGGATCGCGGTGCCCACCGGATGCGGCCCCGCGCGCAGACACGTCACCACGCTGCCGGCCACGCTGCACGACCAGCCCGGGCCGACCGCCGAGACGAAGGTGGACGAAGGCGGCAGGTTGTCGACGATGCGGATGCCCGCCGAGTCGTTCGGGCCGAGGTTGCTCGGCGTCAGTGTGTAGGTGACGTTGGCGCCGCCGACCACCGGGTCGGGCGTGTCGGTCTTGGTGAGGCCCAGGTCGGCGCCGCTGATCACGGTGGTGGTCTGCGACTGGCTGTTGTTGCCCGGGTTGGTGTCGTTGTCGGCACTGACGGTGGCGGTGAGGTTGAGCGAGGCCGGGCCGGGGCCGAGTGCGCGCAGCACGATGTCGATGTTGCGCACGTCGGCGCCGCCGGAGGCGATCGAGCCCAGGCTGCAGACGACCTGCGACGGCGTGAAGACGCAGTTCGCACCGGCCGGTGCGGCCGACACGAACACGGCGCCGGGCGGGACCGGCAGCGTCAGCACGGTGTTCAGCGAGGCATCGGCGCCGTTGTTGTCGACCCGGATCGAGTAGGTGACGTTGCCGCCGGCAGGCACCGGATCGGGCGCGTCGTTGAACGCGGCGACCTGCGGGTCGGCGGCGGCGGCGAGAACGGCCCAGCCGCCCAGCAAGGCAGCCAGCGCGGCGCGGGCCGCTGCAACAAGGTGTTTGCGCCGCACAGGCCACCGGCAGGAATCGAACTTCAGTTCCACAGGGGTACTCGGGCCGCGCCGCGCGGGTCACGTCGGCTGCATCTTTTGAAGGTCGGACGAGTATGTTCGGCCGTGTCGCACGCCGCACCGCACAGCGTGCGCTGTTACGTCGCTGTTACGTCGGCGTGGCGCGCGACCCACACCTGACCTTGGGGTTTGCCTAGGGCAGGCGCTCCAACGCGTGCTGGTAAGCGGGGTGGTGCATCAGCGCGTCCCAGCCCAGCGGGGCGGCGTGCGGCAGCAGCGCGAGCCGGCGCGCTTCGCTGTCGGGGTCGGCCTGCCAGAGGCCGCGGGCACGGGCCTCGACCAGGCCGGCGAGCAGTTCGTCCACGGCCTGCCCGCCATCGACCGACTGGTTGCACAGCAGCACCATGTCGCAACCGGCGTTCAGCGCCACCGCCGCGGCTTCGACATAGCTCACCTGCGCGCCGTCGATGCGGCGTGCGCCTTCCATGCTCAGGTCGTCGCTGAACACCGCGCCGGTAAAGCCGAGCTGCTGGCGCAGGATGTCCTTCAGCCAGCGCGGCGAGAAGCCGGCCGGGTGCGCGTCAACCTTCGGGTAGACCACGTGCGCCGGCATCACGCTGGCGAGCGCGGTGCTGAGCCATTCGTAGGGCCGCGCGTCGTCGGCGAGGATGGCTTTGAGGCTGCGCTTGTCCTGCGGCAGCTCGTGGTGCGAGTCGCCACGCGCATAGCCGTGGCCGGGAAAATGTTTGCCGCAATTGGCCATGCCGGCGAGCGCCAGGCCGTGCATCAGGCTCTTCGCCAGCAGCGTGGCCACGCGCGGGTCGCGGTGGAAGGCGCGGTCGCCGATCACGCCGCTCGGGCCGTGGTCGAGGTCGAGCACCGGCGTGAAGCTCAGGTCGACACCGCAGGCGCGGAGTTCGGCGCCGAGCACGTAGCCGGTCGCGGTGGCGGCGTCGGTCGCGTCCATCGCGCCACTGCCGGGGCCGCGTTTCCCGTCGTTCATCCACCGCTCGCCGAGGGCGCGCATCGGCGGCAGGTGGGTGAAGCCGTCGGTGCGGAAACGCTGCACCCGGCCGCCTTCGTGATCGACGCAGATCAGCACGTCGGGCCGCAGCGATTTGATCTCGGCCGCGAGCTCGGTCAACTGCAGCCGGTGGGCCCAGTTGCGCGCGAACAGGATCAGGCCGCCGGTCAGCGGGTGCTTGAGGCGGCGCCGGTCGTCGGCGTTGAGCGCCAGGCCAGCGACGTCGAGGACGACCGGCGCATGGGCCACAGCCGGGGCGGCGGGCGAGTGGGTCTTCCCGTTTCGGGCGGTGGTGGTGGGGCTGGCGACAGTGGTGCGGGGCTGCATGGTCATTCCCTGGTTTCGACGACCACGAACGCGGTCGCATAGTCGGATTCATCGCTCAGGCTCACCTGCGCGCGCCAGCCGCGGGCGCCGAACCAGGTGGCGAGTGCGCCGTTCAATTCGATCTCGGGCTTGCCGCTGGCGGCGTTGAGGATCTCGCAGGCGCGCCAGGTCATCGGCAAGCGCAGGCCGAGACCGATGGCCTTGGCGAACGCTTCCTTGGCCGAGAAGCGCGTTGCGAGGTAGCGCAGGCCGCGCGCTTCGACCCGGGCGCGGCGGTTGCGGAACACCGCGAGTTCGCGCGGGCCGAGCACCTTTTCCGCGAAGCGGTCCCCGCGCCGCGCGAGCGCGGCTTCGATGCGGCGGATGTCGCAGATGTCGGTGCCGATGCCCACGATCACAGCGACGGCCCGCCGCGCTGCGGTGGGTGCTCGGCGAAGCCGGCGCGGGCTATGCAGCGCAAATAGGCGCGCACGGCCTCGCTGTAGCCGAGCTCGAGCGCATCGCAAACCAGTGCGTGGCCGATCGAGACTTCGAGCACGCCGGGCACGGCGGCCAGGAAGTCGGCCAGGTTGTCGCGGTTCAGGTCGTGCCCGGCGTTGACGCCGAGGCCCGCCGCCTGCGCTGCGCGCGCAGCCGCGGCGAATCGTGCCAGCTCGGCGGCCTGATTCGGCGTGCCATGGGCCGCCGCGTAGGGCTCGGTGTAGAGCTCGACGCGGTCGGCGCCGAGCGCGCGCAACGGCGCCATCGCGGCCGGGTCGGCGTCCATGAACAGGCTGACCCGAACGCCGAGTGCCTGCGCCTCGGCGATCAGCGGCTTGAGTCTTGCGCCGTCTTGCGCCAGGTCCCAGCCGTGGTCGGAAGTAGGCTGCCCTTCGGCGTCGGGGACGAAGGTGCATTGCCGCGGGCGCAGCGCGCGCACGATGCCCATCAGGTTGTGGAACGGGTTGCCTTCGATGTTGAACTCGGCCTGCGGCCAGTCTTCCAGCAAGGCCGCGAGTTCGGGCACGTCGTCGGCGCGGATGTGCCGCTCGTCGGGCCGCGGGTGGACCGTGATGCCGGCGGCGCCAGCTTCGAGCACGAGCGTCGCGGCCCGGCTGAGGCTGGGGATGTCGAGCGGGCGCCGGTTGCGCACCATCGCGACCAGGTTCAGGTTCACCGACAGCGCGGTAGCGTGGCGGCGCGCATCGAGGCCGGCGGTCATCAAGGGGTTCATGGCTTCACGGGTTCATGGGTTCAGCGTTTGCAGGTCGATCATCACTTGCCGCGTGCGCATCATCGGCGTGCCGAGATGATAGTGAAGCAGGGTCCGCAGGACGGCTTTCAGCTCCGGCAGCGCCGCCGCGCAGGCCTGGCGCAATGCGGCCAGGCTGCCGTGGTCGAGCGCGGCCTGGAGCCCGATCAGCACGCTGCCACGCAAGGCAGGTTCACCGGCCGGCGCGGCCGCCACGCCGGCTTCGGGCAGCAGCGCGAGACGGTCTTGGGCGTCGACGGCTTGCTGTGTGAAGGTGACGAGGCTCAGGTCGGGCAGCACCCCCACTTCCTTCAACAGCACCAGTTCGAACGCCCGCAGCGCCGCCTGCACTACCGCGTCGTCACGCTCGGCCAGCAGCGGCAGCGTCTGCGCATAGGCGTCGAACAGGGCCGGATGCGGGTCATGGCGGGCGAGCAGTTTCATCAACAGCTCATTGCAGTGAAAGCCCGAGAACAGCGCGGCGCCGGTGAGCATCGCCGCGCCGCCGGCCCATTCGGCACCGCGCAGCGTCTGCACTTCGGGTGGCGCGGCGTCGTCGGCCAGCGCCCGGCCGCGGGCCAGGCTGATGTGCAGGCGCTGGAACGGCAGCAGCACCGAGCGCAGCTGCGAGTAAGGCCGCTTGACGCCCTTGGCGGCGACGGCCAGGCGGCCCTGCTCGCGGGTGAAGACATCGAGGATCAGGCTCGACTCGCTCCAGTCGTAGCGGTGGAGCACGAACGACTGCAGCGTGGCCGGCGCGCGCGCCGTGCGGGTGACCATCGGTCAGATGCGCCAGGCGCGGGGCTACTCGTAGCCGTAGCTGCGCAGGTGCTCTTCGTCGTCGGCCCAGCCCGAGCGCACCTTGACCCAGAGCTCGAGGAACACCTTCGCGCCGAGCAGCGCTTCGAGCTCGGTCCGGGCCTCGGTGCCGATGCGCTTGAGCCGTTCGCCGCCGCTGCCGATGACCATGCCCTTGTGCGATTCGCGCTCGACCACGATGGCCGCGGCAATGCGCCGCAGCGCACCGTCTTCCTCGAACTTCTCGATAACCACGGTCGAGCTGTAGGGCAGCTCGTCACCGGTCAGGCGAAAGAGCTTTTCGCGGATCAGCTCGCTGGCAAGGAAGCGTTCGCTGCGGTCGGTGAGCGCCTCTTCGTCGTGCAGCCACGCCGCTTCGGGCAAGTAGGGCCGGACGATCTCGAGCAGGCGCTGCACGTCGGCATTCTTGCGCGCCGAGAGCGGCACGAACTCGGCGAACGCGTAGCGCTCCTGCATCGCCTTGAGCCAAGGTGCCAGGTCGGCGCGGCGCTGCACTTCGTCGAGCTTGTTGGCGATCAGGAACACCGGCTTCGCGCTCGAACCCGCACCCGTGCCGGCCTGCGGCATGAGGGCCAGCACCTTGGCGTCGTCGGGCCCGAAGCGGCCGGCTTCGACGACGAACAGCACCACGTCCACGTCGGCAAGCACGCCGTGCACGGTGCGGTTCAGCGTCCGGTTCAGGGCCGCGCTGTGCTTGGTCTGGAACCCTGGCGTGTCGACGAACACGAACTGGCTTTCGGCCACGGTGCGGATGCCGGTGATGCGGTGCCGCGTGGTCTGCGCCTTGCGCGAGGTGATGCTGACCTTCTGCCCGACCAGCGCGTTGAGCAACGTTGACTTGCCGACGTTCGGCCGGCCGACGATGGCGATCAGCCCGCAGCGTTGCGTCGCAACGGGTTGTACTTCTCCGGTGCGGGACGGTTCGGTTTCAGCCATCACCCGCCTCAGCTTCTGAGCGGGCCGCCGGGGCGATCGCTCGCCTTCAGCAGGTCGATCATGCGGCGTGCCGCTTCCTGCTCGGCCTGGCGGCGCGAGCGGCCTTCGCCTTGCTGGGTGAGGCCGAGTGCCGGCACCGCACATTCAACCTCGAAGGTCTGCGCGTGCGCCTGGCCGCGCGTGGCGGCGATGCGGTAGGCTGGCACCGGCAGGCGCCGCGCCTGCAGCCACTCCTGCAACTCCGTCTTCGCGTCCTTGGACCAGGCCTCGAAGTCGGTGGTGACTATGACTTCGCCGAACAGACGCTGCACCAAAGCCTGTGCCTGCTCGAAGCCGCCATCGACGAAGGTGGCGCCGATCAAGGCTTCGAGCGCATCGGCGAGGATCGAGGCCCGCTGCGCGCCGCCGCCTCGCGCTTCGCCGTCGCTCAGGCGCAGCACATCGGGCAGGCCGAGCACCAGCGCCACGCGGTGCAGGCTTTCCTCGCGCACGAGGTGGGCGCGCACGCGGGTGAGATCGCCTTCGTCGGAACCGGCAAAGCGCTCGAACAGCAGCGCCGAGATGGCCACGCTCAGCACCGCGTCACCGAGGAATTCGAGGCGCTCGTTGTGGTCGGCGCCGAAGCTGCGGTGCGTGAGCGCACGGCGCAGCAGCTCGGGCCGCACGAAGCGGTAGCCGGTGCGTTGCTGAAGGGCTTCAAGTCGGGAATCCACGCGAGTGCCAGGCGAAGGTGGGGGCAGCTTCAGCAGGCCTCAGTGGGCCGGCTTGGAACGGCCTTCGTACTTGATCAACAGAAAGACCGGGGGCATGAGTTCGATCTCCTTGTTGTAGGCAAAGCGGATCACGACCCGGTCTTCTTCCTTGCCGATCACGAGGTCCTTGCTGGTGATCGACGAAATCGCGTACTCGATCTGCTTCTGGCGCTCGAATGCCGCCCGGATCTCAGGCACCGTGGTCAGGCCCTCGGCGGCCACCTTGTCGACCGCGCGCTGGATCGTCAAGTACTCATTGACGGTGGGCAGCACACGCAGCGCCACCAGCGCCACGAGGCCGACGATGATCGCCCAGAGCATGAGGCCGAGCAGGGAGACGCCACGTTGCAGGCGCTGCCGTTGATCGTCAAGAGACATACCGGTGTGCTCCCGAGAATGAGGGGGCCGGGTTCGGCCCGTGAGCGGTGCGATCAGTGGAACGCGCCAATGCGCTTCAGGTCGCCGAAGTTCATCCACACGAAGAACGCTTTTCCGACGATGTTCGCGTCAGGCACGAAACCCCAGAAACGCGAATCCTGCGAATTGTCGCGGTTGTCGCCCATCATGAAGTAGTGGCCCGGCGGCACCTTGCAGGTGAAGCCCTCGGGGTTGTAGCTGCAGTTCTCGCGGAACGGAAAGCTGCGCTGGTCGTCGCCGCCGTAGAACGGCTGCAGCCGCGGATTGACGAGGATGCGGTGCGGCGCATCGCCGAGCAGTTCCTTGAACTGTGGCGTGTAGCGCAGGCTGTCTTCGTCGTAGTACTCGGGCAGCGCTTCGGTCGGGACCGGCTTGCCGTGGAGATACAACTTCTGCGCCCGGTAGCTGACTTCATCGCCCGGCAGGCCGACGACGCGCTTGATGTAGTCGATGCTGGTATCGCGCGGGTAGCGGAACACCATCACGTCGCCGCGCTGCGGGTCGTTGTTGGCGATGACCTTCTTGTTGATCACCGGCAGGCGAACGCCGTAGTGGAATTTGTTGACGAGGATCAGGTCGCCCACCAGCAAGGTCGGAATCATCGAACCCGACGGAATCTTGAACGGTTCGAACAGGAACGAGCGGAGCAGGAACACGACCAGGATCACCGGAAAGAGGCCAGCCGTCCACTCGAGCCACCAGGGCTGCATCAGCAGCAACTCGCGCGCCTGCGAGACGTTGTCGTC
>JANOVJ010000624.1:0-3623 GCA_031417295.1 bacterium
GCCGACGGCGTGAAGGTCGCCCGCGAGCATGTCGAAGCGGGCGTGCCGATGATCGTGCTCGAAACCGCCCAGCCGGCCAAGTTCGCCGAGACGATCGTCGAAGCCCTGGGGCACGCGCCGTCGCGGCCGAGCGCATTGAACGGCATCGAAGACCTGCCGCGTCGCTTCAGCGTGATGCCGGCCGATGTGCAGGCCGTGAAGCGCTACCTCGAAGACGCAATGACATGAAGGTCGTCGGCTTCTCGGGCTACTCCGGCTCGGGCAAGACCACGCTGGTCGAGCAGTTGGTCGCCAGCTTGCGCATCGCCGGGCAGCGGGTCTCGGTCGTCAAACACGCGCACCACGATTTCGACATCGACCATCCGGGCAAGGATTCATGGCGCCACCGCCAGGCCGGCGCGTTCGAGGTCGTGATCGCGTCCGACCGGCGCCTGGCCAAGATGCGCGAATTCGCCGCGCCCATGCGCCCCACCGTGCACCAGTTGATCGCCGAACTCGTCGAATGCGACTGGGTGCTGGTCGAAGGTTTCAAGCGCGCCGACCTGCTCAAGATCGAGGTCTGGCGCGCCGACGTTGCCAAGCCGGTGCAATACCCCGACGACCCGTTCATCGTCGCCGTCGCCACCGACCGGGCCGACCTGCTGCCGGTGGCCACCGGCCTGCCGATCCTCGATTTGAACGCCCCCGACACCATCGCCAGCTTCCTGATGGCATCATCCTCTCGCCATGAGTACACCCCTCCCGAAGACTGGCTCGCCGATGCTGACGCTCGACGAAGCACTGGCCCGGCTGCTGCAGGCGGTCCGCCCGCTGGCTGAACGCGAGACGCTGTCCACCTTCGACGCGCTCGGCCGCGTGCTCGCCGCCGATGTGATCTCGCTGCTCGACGTGCCGCCGGAAGACAACACCTCGATGGACGGCTACGCGCTGCGCGCCGCCGACGTGCCCACCGCAGGCACCGTGTTGCCGGTCAGCCAGCGCATTCCTGCGGGCGTCGTCGGCCAACCGCTGCAGCCGGGCACCGCGGCACGCATCTTCACTGGCGCCCAGGTGCCGGCCGGTGCCGACGCGGTGGTGATGCAGGAGCAGTGCGAGGCGGTGGAAGGTGGCGGCGTGCGCATCGGCGTTGTCCCTGAGGCCGGCCAATGGGTTCGCCGCCGTGGCGAAGATGTGCAGCGCGGCAGCGTGGTGCTGGCCGCCGGGACACGGCTGACACCGCAGGCGCTCGGCATGGCCGCATCGGTCGGCGCTGCGGCACTGAGCGTGACCCGACGCCCCCGCGTTGCGCTGTTCTCGACCGGCGACGAATTGCTGATGCCCGGCGAGCCGTTGCGGCCGGGCGCGATCTACAACTCCAACCGCTTCACCTTGCGAGGCTTGTTGCAGAGGCTGAACTGCGAGTGCATCGACCTCGGCATCGTCCCCGACTCCCTCGAGGCGACCCGCGACGCGCTGCGCCGTGCGGCGGCAGGGGCCGACCTGGTGCTGACCTGTGGCGGCGTCTCGGTGGGTGAGGAAGACCACTTGCGGCCCGCGGTGCAAGCCGAGGGCTCGCTCGACCTGTGGCAGATCGCCATCAAGCCCGGCAAGCCGCTCGCCTTTGGCGAGGTGCGGCGTGGCGATGCGTCCACCGCCTGGTTCATCGGCCTGCCGGGCAACCCGGTGTCGAGTTTCGTCACCTTCCTGCTCGCGGTGCGGCCGGTGCTGTTGCGGCTGCAGGGCGCCACGGCGGCGCCGGTCGCGGCCCTCACGGCACGAGCCGACTTCGACTGGCCGCGCCCCGACCGCCGCCGTGAGTTCATGCGCGTTCGCCGCAACGCCGACGGCGGCCTGGACCTGTTTCCGAACCAGAGTTCGGGCGTGCTGAGTTCGGTGGTGTGGGGCGATGGTCTGGTCGACAACCCCGCCGGGCAGGCGATTCATTGCGGTGACCCGGTGCGCTACCTGCCGCTGGCCGAGTTACTGGCATGAGCGATGAAGTGAATATCAGCGTGCGCTATTTCGCCTCGATCCGCGAAGCGCTCGGTGCGGGCGAAAGCCTGCACGTTCCGCAGCAGGCGACGGTGGCCGATGTGCGCGACGCGCTGATCGCGCTGAGCCCCGAACATGCCCGCGTGCTGGCGCGTGGGCGCGCGGTGCGCGTGGCGCTGAACCAGACGCTGAGCGACGAAACGGCCCGCCTTGCCGAAGGCGCCGAGGTCGCGTTCTTCCCTCCCGTGACCGGCGGCTGAAATGAAGCTTCCCCGCGTCAGCATCCAGACCGAAGACTTCGACCTCTCGGCCGAAATCGCGGCGCTGCGTGCGGGCGATGGCAATGTCGGCGCGGTGGTCAGCTTCATCGGCACGGTGCGTGACAGTGGTCACGGCACCGCAATCAGTGCGATGGAGCTCGAGCACTACCCGGGCATGACCGAGCGCGCCATCGAGGCCATGATCGACGAGGCTGGGCGGCGCTTCATCGACCTGCGCGCCGCGCGTGTGATCCACCGCGTCGGGCGCTTGCTGCCACACGACCAGATCGTGCTCGTCGCCGTGGCCTCGGCGCACCGCGGCCAGGCCTTCCAGGCCTGCGAGTTCCTGATGGATTACCTGAAAACGCAGGCCCCGTTCTGGAAGAAGGAGCACACGGCCGAAGGCGCGCACTGGGTCGATGCGCGCGTCAGCGACGATGCGGCCTTGACGCGCTGGGGCATTGCCGCCTCGGGCAACGCCGAGGCATGAACGGCGCCGTGCCCTGGCTGCAGGCGCTGGCCGTGGCCATGGGTGCCGCCATCGGCGCGCTGCTGCGCTGGCAGGCCGGGCTGTGGCTGAACGCAAGCTGGCCCGGCTTTCCGCTCGGCACGCTGCTTGTCAACTGCGTCGGCGGGCTGCTGGTCGGCGCTTCGCTGGCCTGGTTTGCGGCCTGGCCATCCGAGCTACTGCGCTTGCTGCTGGTGACCGGGCTGCTGGGCGGGCTGACGACCTTCTCGACCTTCTCGGCCGAGTCGTTGCTGCTGCTCGAGCGCGGCCAATGGTCGATAGCCTTCGGCCACACGCTGGCCCACCTGCTGGGTGCGCTCGCCTGCGCGGCGGTAGGGGTTGTCGCGACGCGGGCGTTGATCGGCTGATTGCCCAAGGATCGGCCCCGGTCGGCCCCGGGCTGTCTTGAAAACCCGCGCTTGTGCCTAACCTCTAGGGGAATCGGAGGTTTCCTCACCATGCGACAAGACAAGATGACCACGCGCTTCCAGGAAGCGCTCGCCGAGGCCCAAAGCCTCGCTGTGACCCGCAGCAACCCTTACATCGAGCCGGTGCATCTGCTGGCCGCGATGGTGGCCCAGGAAGACGGGCCGCGCGCGCTGCTGGAGCGTGCAGGGGTGCGCCTTCCCGCGCTGCAACTCGCCGTCGACACCACGTTGAACGGCCTGCCGCAGGTGCAGGGCGGTGGCCAGCCGGTGCAGGCCGGGCGCGACCTGATCTCGCTGCTGCAGAGCGCCGAGAAAGAAGCCAGCCAGCGCGGCGACCCCTTCATCGCGAGCGAGATGGCGCTGTTGGCGCTGGCCGACGCGAAGACCGACCTGGCCGGCATCGCGCGTGGCCATGGCCTCACCCGCAAAGGCCTGGAGACCGCCATCGCCGCCGTG
>JANOVJ010000625.1:0-3630 GCA_031417295.1 bacterium
GCTTCCACTTCGACCTGGGCGCGGGCGAGGCCGTGCTGGTGCTGCGTGTGGGCGATGGCATCGCCGTCGACGCGGGTGCGCTCGCCGCGCGGGTGCGCGGCATCGAAGCCGCGCGGCGTGCCGCGCTGTCATCGCTCGACCGCGCCGCCGAGGCCTACATCGTGCGCCGTGGCAGCGGCCACACCGTGATCGCCGGCTTCCCGTGGTTCACCGACTGGGGCCGCGACACCTTCATCGCGATGCGCGGGCTGGTGCTCGCGCCCGGCAAGTTCGACCTCGCCGGCTCGATCCTCGATGCCTGGGCCGGCACGGTTTCTGAAGGCATGCTGCCGAACCGCTTCCCCGACCACGGCGAGACGCCCGAGTTCAACGCCGTCGATGCGTCGCTGTGGTTCGTGATTGCGGTGCATGAGTTCCTGGCCGCTGCGGCACCACCCAGCGCGTTGCGCGAAAGGCTCACGAAGGCCGTTGCGGCCATCCTCGACGGCTACGCCGCCGGCACGCGCTTCGGGATCGAGATGGACCGCGGCGACGGCCTCATCGCCTGCGGCGTGCCCGGCGTGCAACTGACCTGGATGGACGCCAAGACCGGCGACCATGTGGTGACGCCGCGCATCGGCAAGCCGGTCGAGATCCAGGCGCTGTGGGTCAACGCTTTGCGCTGCGCGGGCGGCCGCCACGCCGCGCTCGCCGAACAGGCGCAGCGCTCTTTCGGCGAACGTTTCTGGAATGCCGGCGCGCAGTGCTTGCATGACGTGATCGATGCCGACCACGTGCCCGGCCGCGTCGACGCGAGCGTGCGGCCGAACCAGATCTTCGCCGTCGGTGGCCTGCCGTTCGCGCTGCTCGATTGCGAACGCGCCGCCGCCGTGGTGGCCAAGGTCGAGGCCGAACTGCTCACGCCGATGGGCCTGCGCTCGCTCTCGCCCGCCGACCCGGCGTACCGCGGCCGCTGCACCGGCGGCCCGACCGAGCGCGACGGCGCGTACCACCAAGGCACCGTCTGGCCCTGGCTCACGGGCGCGTTCGTCGAGGCCTGGCTGCGCGTCAACGGCGACACCGCCGCGCGGCGCAAGGCGATTCGCCAGCGCTGCCTGGCGCCGCTGCTGGCGCACCGAGACGGAGCGGCTGGCCTCGGCCACGTCAGCGAGATTGCCGACGGCGACGCGCCGCACACGCCGCGCGGTTGCCCGTTCCAGGCTTGGTCGCTGGGCGAGCTGATCCGCGCGCTGGAACGCACCGCGCCGCCTGCACGTGCCCGAGGCAAGGCTGCTATTCTGGCCGCTCCCAAATCTCGGTAGCGGGAGGCCGCATGGCAACACTGAACGTGAACGGCAAGCAGCGCGTGTTCGAGGCCGAAGACGACACGCCCTTGCTGTGGGTGCTGCGCGAGCAGATCGGCCTCACCGGCACCAAGTACGGCTGCGGCATCGCGCAGTGCGGCGCCTGCACGGTGCACATCGACGGCGTGGCGGTGCGCTCCTGCGTGCGGCCGCTGGCCAGCGTGGGCGCGAACGCGAAGATCGTGACCATCGAAGGCCTGTCGCCCGATGCCACGCACCGCGTCCAAAAGGCCTGGGCCGAGCTTGACGTGCCGCAGTGCGGCTACTGCCAGTCGGGCATGCTGATGGCCGCCGCATCGCTGCTCGCGGCCAAGCCCAACCCGAGTGACGCCGACATCGACGCGGCGATGACCAACATCTGCCGCTGCGGCACCTACAACCGCGTGCGTGCCGCCATCAAGCTGGCGGCGACGGGGAGCAAGGCATGACCACTTCCGCACTGTCTCGGCGCCGCTTTCTCGGCAGCTCGGCCGCTGCCGCCGGCGGCCTCATGGTCGGCTTCAACATTCCATTCGCTGCCGGCGCGGCGACCACGAACGGTGCGCCGGAAATCAACGCCTGGGTCGTCGTCAGGCCCGACGACACGGTGGTGATCCGCATCGCGCGCTCGGAGATGGGCCAGGGCAGCCTGACCGGCCTGGCGCAACTCGTCGCCGAAGAACTGGAGTGCGATTGGGCGAAGGTGGCGACCGAATTCCCGACGCCGGGCGAGAGCCTGGCCCGCAACCGCGTCTGGGGCAATTTCTCCACCGGCGGCAGCCGCGGCATCCGCGAGTCGCACGAGTACGTGCGCAAGGGCGGCGCGGCGGCGCGGATCATGCTCGTCCAGGCGGCGGCCGACGAATGGAAAGTGCCGGCCGCTGAATGCCGCGCCGGCAACAGCGTGATCACGCACACGCCGTCGGGCCGCAGCACGACTTACGGCAAGGTCGCCGCCGCGGCGGGCAAGCTCACGCCACCCACCGAGGTGACGCTGAAAGACGCCAAGGACTGGAAGCTGATCGGCAAGCCCGTCAAGCGCCTCGACACGCAAGGCAAGCTCGACGGCTCGCAGGTCTACGGCAGCGACCTGAAGCTGCCCGGCATGCTCAATGCCGCGATCCGCGACTGCCCGGTGTTCGGCGGCAAGGTCAAGAGCTTCGATGCCGCGGCCGTGGCCAAGCTGCCCGGTGTGAAGAAGGTCGTGCCGGTCGGCGACAGCGCCGTCGCGGTGGTGGCCGACACCTGGTGGCACGCGAAGAAGGCGCTCGACGCGCTGGCTATCGAATGGGACGAAGGCCCGAACGCCAAGGTGTCGAGCGCCAGCATCGCCGAGATGCTGCGCGGCGGACTGACTGCACCCGAAGCGGCCGTCGGCAACCAGGCCGGCGACGCGCGGGCCGCGCTGGCCGGGGCGGCGAAACGCGTCGAGGCGGTGTACTCGTACCCGTACCAGAACCACGCGACGATGGAGACGATGAACGCCACCGCGCGCTGGACGCCCGAGCGCTGCGAAGTCTGGGCGCCGACGCAGAACGGCGAGGCCGCGCTGGCTGCCACCGCCGAGGCTTCGGGCTTGCCGATCGCCAAGTGCGACGTCTACAAGCAGTTGCTCGGCGGCGGTTTCGGCCGCCGCGGCATGACCGACTATGTGCGCCAGGCGGTGGTCATCGCGAAGGAGCTGCCGGGCACGCCGGTGAAGCTGATCTGGTCGCGCGAAGAAGACATGCAGCACGGCCGCTACCACCCGATCACGCAGTGCAGGCTCGCGGCCGGGCTCGACGCGCAGGGCAACGTCACGGCGCTGCACATGCGCATCTCCGGCCAGTCGATCCTGGCCAGCGTGTTCCCGCAGAACGTGAAGGACGGCAAGGACCCGGTCGTGTTCCAGGGCCTCAACGCGCCGGGGCCGGAAGCGTCGATCGGCTACACCATCCCGAACCTGTTGGTCGATCACGCGATGCGCAACCCGCACGTGCCGCCGGGCTTCTGGCGCGGCGTGAACCTGAACCAGAACACGATCTACCTCGAGTGTTTCATCGACGAGATCGCGCACGCGACGCAGCAGGATCCACTGGCATTGCGGCGCAAGCTCATGGCGAATCATCCCAAGCACCTCGCGGTGCTGAACGCCGCTGCGGCGCGCGCCGGCTGGGGCACGCCAGCACCCGCCGGCGTCTTTCGCGGCCTTGCGCAGACGATGGGTTTCGGCAGCTATGTCGCGGCCTGCGCCGAGGTGTCGGTCAGCAACGAAGGCAAGCTCAAGGTGCACCGCATCGTCGCCGCCACCGACTGCGGCCATGCCGTC
>JANOVJ010000626.1:0-7939 GCA_031417295.1 bacterium
CGAGAGCCACGACCTGCTGCGCAACGCGCGCGAGAAGCGCGAGCGCAAGAACGTGCCGCTGATCGTCGCCAACCTTGGCCCGGCCACCTTCGGCCGCGACGACAACGCGCTGACGCTGGTCGATGCGCACGGCGAGCGCGAGCTGCCGCGTGCCGACAAGCTGACGCTGGCGCGCGCGCTGATCGCCGATATCGCGCAACGACTCACCGCGGCCGATCGATGAGCACGATCGATGTCAAGGTGCTCGATGCGCGCATGGCCGACGCCTTGCCCGCCTACGCCACGCCGGGCAGCGCCGGGCTCGACCTGCGCGCCTGCCTTGACGCGCCGTTGGTGCTGGCGCCAGGGCAAACGCAACTGATCCCGACCGGCCTCGCGATCCACATCGGCGACCCGGGCCTGGCGGCGATGATCCTGCCGCGCTCCGGCCTCGGCCACAAGCACGGCATCGTGCTCGGCAACCTGGTCGGCCTGATCGATTCCGACTACCAGGGCCCGCTGATGGTGAGCTGCTGGAACCGTGGCAGCGCGGCCTTCACGGTGCAACCGATGGAGCGCATTGCGCAACTCGTGATCGTGCCGGTGGTGCAGGCGAGCTTCCGCCGGGTCGATGAATTCGGTGCCTCCGAGCGCGGCGACGGCGGCTTCGGCTCGACCGGCAAGCACTGACCGGGCGTCGAAGGCCGGGCCCCGCCGCTCAGTGCGTCAGCGGGCTCGCCGGCATCGCGCTGAGCACCGACATCGAGGCCTCGCCGACGCTGCCGCGTTCGATCTCTTCGGCGCTCGCCTCGCGCACGTCGCGCACCGTCAGGTCCAGGCGCAGCGCAATGCCGGCCAGCGGGTGGTTGCCGTCGAGCACCACGTGCGTCGGGTAGACCTCGGTCAAGGTGTAGAGCGCGTCGGCGCGCAGGCCGGCGGTCTTGCAGCCCTCGGGCAATTCGTCGAACTGCATCCCGACTTCGATGCCTTCGGGGAACACCGAACGCTCTTCAAAAAACACGAGCGCGGCGTCGTAGTCGCCGAAGGCGTGCTCGGGTTCCAGGTGCAGTTGGGTCTGAAAGCCGGCCTCTTCGCCGGTGAGGGCTTCCTCGACCTTTTCGAGCAGATCGTCGCCGCCGAAGAAGAACTCGACCGGCTCGGGAAGCTCGTCGATCAGGTTGCCGAGCGTGTCTTCGAGACGCCAGCTGAGAGTGACAACGCAGGGTGCGGCAATGGGCATTGGCGAATGATCGCACAGGCCTTGCGGGCGCGGCACAATGCCGCGTCGAGAGCTGCCGGCTCAGTCGGCACCCGCAGCAACGAGGGCACGGCGCTGAACCCGATTCGATGAACACACTGCTTGCAACCCCCTTGCTCGGCGGTCTCTCGCCGGCGCAATTCATGCGCCGCCACTGGCAGAAGAAGCCGCTGCTGGTGCGCCAGGCCATCCCCGGCGTCGTGCCGCTGCTGGCGCGCGCAGCGCTGCTGGCGCTGGTGGAAAACGACGCAGTCGAGTCGCGCCTGGTCGTCCGCAACGGCCCGCGCTGGACGCTGCGCCACGGCCCGATGCCGCGCCGCGCGCTGCCGTCGCCGCGCCAGCCCGGCTGGACGCTGCTGCTGCAGGGGCTCGACCTGCATCTCGACAGTGCGCGCACCTTGCTCGACCGCTTTCGCTTCGTGCCCGAAGCCCGGCTCGACGATCTGATGCTGTCTTACGCCAGCGACGGCGGCGGCGTCGGCCCGCATGTCGATTCATACGACGTGTTCCTGTTGCAGGTGGCGGGCCGGCGGCGCTGGCAGATCGGCCGCGCGGCCGACCGCAGCCTGCAGGCCGGTGCGCCGCTGAAGCTTCTGGCCCGCTTCGAGCCCGAGCAGGAATGGCTGCTCGAACCGGGCGACATGCTGTACCTGCCGCCGGGCTGGGCGCACGACGGCGTGGCCGTCGGCGGCGACTGCATGACCTGCTCGATCGGCCTGCGCACCCCGGCCCGCGGCGAACTGGCGCGCAGCGTTCTGCAGCGCGCGCTCGACGAGACCGAAGCGCCCGAGCCTGACCCGCTCTACCGCGACCCGCGCCAGGAAGCGGCCGAGGAGCCGGGGCGCATTCCGCCCGCGCTGGCGGCCTTTGCGGCCGACGCCGTGGCCCGCTTCGCCGCCGACCCGCAAGCGCTGGCCTGCGCGCTCGGCGAGGTGCTGAGCGAGCCCAAGCCGCGCGTGCAATTCGACAGCATTGGCGATGCCGATGCCGATGCCGATGCCGATGCCGATGCCGATGCCGATGCCGAAGTGGGTGACCCTGTCGAGCGTGGCGACCCCATGTCGGCGACCGGGTTGTCGGCCGGCGTCCGGCTCGACCGCCGCAGCCGGATGCTCTACGACGACCGGCGCGTCTACCTGAACGGCGAGTCGTACCTGGCGAGCGGCCGCGACGCGCGGGCGATGCGCAGCCTGGCCGACCGGCGCTGTCTCGATGCCGCCGCGGTGGCCCGGCTCAGCGCCGAAGCGCGGCAGTTGCTCGGCGAGTGGGCGCGGGCCGGCTGGCTCCATGCCGAGGCTGGGCACAAGTGACCGAGCCCGGCCCGTCGCAGGCGCGCAGCGCGCCCATCGCCGGCCGTGCCGAGTTCCAGGCCGCAGTGCGCGCGGCGCTGGCCGAAGCGGCCGTCGCCGGCTGGCGCGAACTCTGGCTCTGCGACCCCGACTTTGCGCAGTGGCCGCTCGGCGAGCCTGGCGTGATCGACAGCCTGAGCCGCTGGGCCGGCGGGGCGCGGCGGCTCAAGCTGCTCGCGCTCCACTATGACGAGGTGTCGCGCCGCCACCCGCGCTGGGTGCAGTGGCGCCGCCAGTGGGCGCACGGCGTGGAGTGCCGGGCGCTGCCCGCCCTGCGGGCCGAAGACGTGCCGGTGCTGCTGCACGCCCGCGGCACGTTGACGCTGCATCTTTTCGACCCGTTGCGCTACCGGGGCGTGGTGTCTAGCGGGGCTGCCGATGACCTGCGCGCCCGCGAGCAGATTGATGCAATTTTGCAACGCTCGGTCGAGGCATTCCCGGCGACAACGCTCGGCCTGTAGGTATCTTCCCTTGGCCCGCTATACTCGCGGGCTGGACACAGACTTCGCTGTAGCGAGGCTGTGCCCCTGAATGATGGGGCTCTGGGAAACCGAAGGGTCCTGCAAATGCCGGTAATTGTCTGACCTTTTGATTGAGGATGAATATGAACAAGTCGCTCGTTATGGCCGCCCTGGTTGCTGCCGTCGCTCTTGCCGCCTGCGGCAAGAAAGAAGAAGCCGCCACGGCTGCCTCGGCCGCCGCGTCGGCTGTTGCGCCGGTGGTGGCTGCTGCCGCTTCCGCCGCTGAGATGGCTGCCTCGGGCGCCGCAATGGCCGCCTCGGGTGCCGACATGGCGGCTTCGGCTGCCGGTGGCGCTGCTGAAGCCGCCGCTGCCGCTGCTGGCAAGGCTGCCGAAATGGCCGCCTCGGCAATGAAGAAGTAATCGCCGCGTCCTCACGGGCACCGCGATTGGCAACAGAGCCGCCCTCGGGCGGCTTTTTTGCGCCTGTCGTTTCGGCCTGATGCGGCGTGATCAGTGCAGGGCCAGCCAGCCGACGCCGTGGGCTGCGCTGGCGACCACGATGTCCGCCGGCCGCCCCCCACACGCGCCCGCCAGCGCCTCGACGGCGAGCGCCGGGCTGTTGTTCTGTTCGCTCAAGTGGGCTGCCACCACGTGCCGCAGGCCGCCGTGATGGCACTGCGCCAGAATCTGCGCCGAAACGTCGTTGGCGAGGTGCCCGTGCGTGCCGCCGATGCGCGCCCTGACCGACGCCGGATAGCGCGACTGCGCCAGCAGCGCGCGGTCGTGGTTGCACTCCAGCACCAGCGCGTCGCAGCCTTGCAGCCGGGCCAGCAGGTGCGGCGTGCTGGTGCCGACGTCGGTGAGCACGCCGAGCCGCCGCTGGCCGTCGCTGCAGGTGAGTTGGAGCGGCTCCAGCGCGTCGTGCGGCACGGTGAAGGGCAGCAGTTCCAGGTTGCCGATGGCAATGGCTTCGCCGTCGCGCGCGAAGTGCAGCAGGCCCTCGGGCAAGGCCGGTTCGCCGAGCGCACGCCAGGTGCCGCGGCTGGTCCAGAGGGGCAGTTGGTGGCGGCGCGCCAGCGTCAACGCACAGCCGATGTGGTCGCCGTGCTCATGGGTCACGAACAGGGCGTCGAGGTCGTCGATGGCGAGCCCGGCGCGGCCGAGCCGGGTCTCGAGCTCGCGCTGCGAGAACCCGCAGTCGACAAGGACGCGGCTGGTGGTGCTGCCGCTGCGCGACTCGATCACCAGCGCGTTGCCGGTGCTGCCGCTGCCCAGGCTGCAAAAGCGCATCACACGCGCGAGAACAAGAACCTCAGCCGGCGCTGGGCCGTTCCCGAGCCGGCTGCGCGCGCCCTCGGGGGGCCGCGAACGAGCTGTGCTGCGGAGTGCCAGTCATGTCACTTCAAATCGACCAGCAGCAGCTTGAGAATGCGCTGGCCAGTCTCGCCCAACTCGGGCGTGCCCTGGTTGTTGAGCACGGTGACGAGGCTCACGCTGGCGTCGGCCTTGACGCTGACGCGGTAGCGCACCGGCCCGGTTGGATCGGTCTTGCCGGTGAACAGCTTGGTGATGAAGTTGGGTTCTTCCTTGCCCGCTTGCGCCGGGTCGACGTAGCGCACGAAGTAGACGCCCTGCGCACGGTCGCGGTCTTCGACCGTGAAGCCACTGCGGTCGAGCGCCAGGCCGACCCGGCGCCAGGCGCGGTCGAAGCCGTCATCGACCTGCAAGGTCGGCGTCGGGCTGCCATCGAGCAGGCGGGCGCGGGCCACAGGTTCCGGCGCACTGGCCGCCGCCGCGGCCGAGGCGGGGCTGCCGGCGCGCGGCGGCTTGGCGGCGAGCTTTTGCAGCAGGCGGCCCAGCATTTCGGCCTCGACATGCGGGTCGGCCGGCCGCGGCTGCCACGTCGTCTGGGTTTTCTGGGTGTCGGTGTAGACCTCGACCATGCCGCGCATCGTGATGAACACGTCGACGCCGGTGGGTGTGCGTTCGACCCGGGTGCGGAACTTGTCGCGCTCACCGGTCGAGTAGGCCGAGTCGAACACCTTGCCGATCACTGCGCGCACCGCGTCTTGGGTGATCTTGGCGCGGTTCTCGGCCCAGTCGGTCTCCATCACGCCGGCCTCGGGCCGGTCGACCACCAGCGCCAGCCCCAGCTCCTGCCAGAACGAGCGCAGTTGCGGCCACATCTGCTCCGGCGTCAGCGGCGAGCTCAACCAGCGCTCATTGCCGGAGCGCTCGACTTTCGTTTCACCGGCCGGTGTGATGGCGCTGTTCACCGCCACGGCCGTTGTGCCCGCCGCTGCGGCAGCAGGCGCCAAGGCGCCACCCTGGAACGCGCTGGCGCTGACGCTCGCGCCCTGCGGCGCATAGCGCGGGTCGCGCGAGAGTTGGGTCAGGTCGGGCGGAATGTCGAGCGGTGCGGTGCGGTTGCCGGAACTGCGGTAATCGACGTTCTCGTTGCCGGTCACCTGGTCGAGCGTGCCGCAGCCCGCGAGGGCCAGGCCAAGGGCCACACAAAGCGGCCGGACGGGGAAGGGAAGGGTCACGTTCAAAGTCTCCATGGGGTCGCACGGCAGCGGGCCTGCCGAAGACGGCACAGCCGCCGCCCAGCGTTCACTGGGGTTGCATCAGGCCGGCGCCAATCAGCGCCCGCTCGACGGTGGCCTGGCCGGCGGCGCTGAGCGGCGTGATCGGCAGGCGCAGCGCTTCCGCGCAGCGGCCGAGCCGGGCCAGCGCCCATTTGGTGGCGGCCGGGCTGGGTTCAACAAACAGGGCGGAATGCAGTTCGAGCAGCCGCAGGTGAATCTGCGTCGCCTCGCGGGCGTTCCCGGCGAGGGCCGCCATGCACAGCTCGTGCATCGCACGCGGGGCCACGTTGGCGGTGACGCTCACATTGCCGTGGCCGCCGAGCAGCATCAGCGCGATCGCGGTTTCATCGTCACCGGAGTAGATCGAGAAGCCGGCCGGCGCGTGCTTGATGAACTGCGCCGCGCGGGCGATGTCGCCGGTGGCTTCCTTGATGCCGACGATGCCCGGCACCTCGGCCAGGCGCAGCGCCGTGGCGGGCTGCATGTCGGCCACGGTACGGCCGGGCACGTTGTACAGCACCATCGGAATGTCGCAAGCCTCGGCGATGGCGCGAAAGTGGCGGTAGATGCCTTCCTGCGAAGGCTTGTTGTAGTAGGGCACGACCGAGAGCGTGCAGTCGGCGCCGACCTTGGCCGCGTAGCGCGAATGCTCGATCGCCTCGGCGGTTGAGTTGGCGCCGGTGCCGGCCATGATCGGCACCCGCCCGCGCGCATGTTCCACCGCGACGCGGATGACCTGCCAGTGCTCGTCTACCGACACGGTGGGTGACTCGCCGGTCGTACCGACCACACCGATGCAGTCGGTGCCCTCGGCGACATGCCAGTCGATCAGGCTGCGCAGCGCGTCGAAGTCGATGCTGCCGTCTTCCTGCATCGGCGTGACCAGCGCCACGATGCTGCCAACAATGGGTTTCATCCAGGTTCCTCGCAATCGGCTGATTTTAGCTGGGCGCGGCAGGCGGCCCGAGAGGCTCGTCAAGTGCATGGCGCAGCGGCGCGCCGCCGGGCTGGGGCTCGCGCACCGCAACCACCCGTTGCACGAAGCGCGGCGCGCCGTCGCCCAGGAACCCGTCTTCGAACGCGATCACCCGCAAGCCTGCAGCGACCCGCATCAACTCGCCCGGCGCCAGCAGGAAGGCGGGGTTCGACGGCTTGCCCACGGTTTCATTCCCGCGAGCGAAGGTCTCGTAGATCAGCACGCCGCCATCGGCGACGCTCGCCACCAGCGTGGGCAGCAGCGCGCGCCAGAGGTAGTTCGTCACCACCACCGCGTCGAAGCGGCGGCCGGGCAGCGGCCAGGGCGCGTTCTCGATGTCGGCGACCACGACCTCGACCTCAGCCTCGGGCAAGGCCCGCAGCGGCGCAGTGGCTGCGGCGTCGCGGTCGAGCGCGGTGACATGCGCGCCGCGGCCCGCGAACCAGCGCACGTGCCGGCCGGCACCGCAGGCCACGTCGAGCACGTTCGCCCCCGCGGGCACCTGCGTCGACCAGCGTTGTACCCAGGCCGAAGGCGCGAGGCCGCTGTGCGGCGAGGTCATGGCGAATCGCCCATGTCAGTGCCGCAGGGCCGCCCGAAGGCGCTGACGAGCCCCTCGGGGGCCGCGAACGAAGTGAGCTTGGGGCAGTTCATCCTAGAAGCAGTTCCAGAGCTGCGTCGCCAGCGTCAGCGCCAGGTTGGGCTGGAGGTAGAGCATGAACACCGCCGCCAGCACGGCCACTGCGGCCGAAGCCAGCACCACACGGCGCAAGCGCGGGCGCGTTTTCATGCCGCCGCCAGTGCCGGCCGGGCGATCGGCTGCTCGCGCACCGGCAGGTTCACCAGCGCGGCGAACACGCCCAGCCCGACTGCGATCCACCACACCAGGTCGTAGCTGCCGGTCGCGTCGTAGAGCCTGCCGCCCAGCCAGACACCAAGGAAGCTGCCGACCTGGTGCGAAAGGAAGACGAAGCCGCCGAGCATCGACAGGTATTGCACGCCGAAAATCTGCGCCACCAGCGCGCTCGTCACCGGCACGGTGGAGAGCCACAGCAGGCCCATCGCCGCCGCGAAAAAGTAGACGCTCCAGGGCGTGAGCGGCACGAACAGGAAGGCCATGATCGCCAGCGAGCGCAGCGCGTAGATCGCCGACAGCAGGTACTTCTTCGGCATGCGCTGGCCCAGCGACCCCGCGGCGTAGCTGCCGAAGACGTTGAACAGGCCGATCAGCGCCAGCGCGGTAGTCGCCACGTTCGGCGTCAGGCCGTGATCTTTCAGGTAGCTCGGCATGTGAATGCCGATGAATGCGAGCTGGAAGCCGCACAC
>JANOVJ010000627.1:0-1833 GCA_031417295.1 bacterium
CGGATCACGTCGTCGGTCGAAGTGATGTGCAGGCTCGGCACCATCACCCCGCCGAGGATGCGCGCCAGCGACACCTGGCTGTAGAACGGCGGCGATGAAATCACGATCGCCGCCTTGATCCGCGGGTCGCGGAAACTCCGCTCCTCGCCGTCGCGTTCGACGCGCGCGCCAATGGCCAGCAGCGTGGTGTTGGCGCCATACGAATGCCCGGCCGCGGCGATGCGCCCGGGGTCGATGCGCGAGCCCATCTCGCCGCCCAGCATCCGGTCGAGCGCAAAGCGCAGGTCGCGCACCCTCGATTCGGCCTCGCGCGCCTGCGCCGCGTCATGCAGGCGCCCGGCCAGGCCGAACGGGTTGCCCGTCCACAGGCTGCGGTCGCTGCCGACGTGCTGCAAATGCAGGCTGGCCAGGCCCTGGCTCGCCCAGTGGCGGCCGAGGTAGCTGTAGCCCTCGCGCGAGCCGCCGATGCCGTGCGAGAACACCACCAGCGGCACCGGCTGCTCGCTGCTGGCCACGAGCGGCAGGTACAAGCGCACCGGCACCTGCCGCGAACGCTCGGGATCGAACCAGTCGAAATCGGTGGTGCTGAAGAGCGGCTCGGCCGGGCCGGCTGGTGCATCGGCGGCGACCGATGCACCGTGCAGCAAGCCGGCCGGCAGCGCGGCCGTCAAGCCAGCCAGGAGCAGCCGGCGCCGCCTCGGAGAGTGTGTTTGTGCGGTCAAAGGGTCAGGCGTCAGCGCGCTCACTTGGGACGCTCGCATGAATTTTGGCGCATTGGGAAGTTGATGCCTCGAGCGACTCCGTCGCGTACGCCTTCGATCCGAGCCACCATCGTTTCTGTTCCAGTCTTGCGGTAGCTGACTCTTTGCGGAAAATCGTGACTTGGGTTCTCAAAAACGATGTGTTCAGGCCCGACTTCGCTGGCAAAAAATGTTGTCTCGCGCTTGCCAGATGGCAGAGCAATGAACACCAATTTTCCTTCGGGGCCTGTCCGAATCTGCATGAACTCAAAGTCGCTGGTCTTGCCCGCTGTGACCGTTCGGCCAACCCCGAGCATGCTGCCTCCCGCTGGAGCTAGCCAAGCCTCCAGTGATTTTCTGACGCCTAACTTAGCTTGATGCGAGGATCATCCGGCGCCACGATGCCGACACCTGCACAACCTGTGAAAACCGGCAACACCGCGAACGTGAAGAGAAATTGCTTGACCGAGGGGGCTCCCTACTGAGGCGCATAACGAGTCGTCGATCCCACCGCTACCCCAACGCCGAATGAACCTCGACCGGCTCCACCGCATCCGCCAGCTCGAAACCGAACACCCGCGCATAGAACCACGCCTCGGCTTCAAGCGTGCGCGCGATCGTCTCCTTGCGCCGAAAACCGTGGCCTTCGCCCTCGAACGCCAGATACGCCACCGGGATGCCGCGCGCCTTCAAGGCCGCGACCATCAGCTCCGACTGCGCCGGCAGCACCACCTTGTCGTCCAGACCCTGAAAAAATATCACTGGGCAGGAGATCAGGTCGGCGTGCAGCGCCGGCGAGCGCTCGGCGTAGAGCCGCTCGCGGTCGGGCTCGGCGGCCACCAGCCAGGCGGTGTAGCGCGACTCGAACTTGTGGGTGTCGGCGTCGAGGCCCTTCAGGTCGCTCACGCCGTAGTAGCTCGCGCCCGCCTTGAAGACGCGGTGAAAGGCCAGCGCGCAGAGCGTGGTGAAGCCGCCCGCGCTGCCGCCGCGGATGGCCATGCGATCGGCGTCGACGCGGCCCTGCGCGGCCAGGTGGCGCGCGCCGGCCACGCAGTCGTCCACATCGACCACGCCCCATTGCCCCTTGAGCAGG
>JANOVJ010000628.1:0-2886 GCA_031417295.1 bacterium
AGGCCGGGCCGACGACGAGCGCCTGGATCGTGGTGCCGATCCTGCTGGCCGGTGTGCTCGGCGGCATGTTCTGGGCGGCCATCGTCGCCTTGCTGCGCGACCGTTTCAACGCCAATGAAATCCTGGTCAGCCTGATGCTCGTCTATGTGGCCGACATGGTGTTGAACTACATGGTCTACGGCCCGTGGAAGGACCCGGCGGGCTACAACTTCCCGCAGACCATCACCTTCGCTGCGGCGACGAAGATTCCGAAGCTCGTCGAGGGCTTCCGCACCAACATCGGCGTGATCCTGGCGCTCGTGGCGGCCGGCCTGTTCTGGGTGCTGCTGTTTCGCACCTACCTCGGCTTCCAGCTTCAGGTCGGCGGCCTGGCACCCGCCGCGGCGCGCTATGCCGGCTTCTCGTCGCGCCGCGCGCTGTGGACGGCGCTGCTGATCTCGGGCGGCATGGCCGGCCTGGCCGGTGCGCTCGACGTGGCCGGGCCGCTCGGGCAGCTCACGCCGCACGTGCCGGCCGGGTATGGCTTCGCCGCCATCATCGTGGCCTACGTCGGCCGGCTGCACCCGATCGGCACGATCTTCTCGGCCATCCTGATGAGCATGTTCTACATCGGCGGCGAACTCGCCCAGTCGCGGCTCGGCCTGCCCAAGGCGCTGACCGGCGTGTTCCAGGGTCTGCTGCTGTTCACGCTGCTCGCCTGCGACACGTTGATCCACTACCGCATCCGCTGGGCGCCCGCGCGGCCGGCACCGAAGCACAACATCCCCGCGGCTGCAGCCGTGAAGGAGGCTTGATATGGAACCCTTTGCCCTGCTCCTCGCCGCCACCTTCAACGCGGGCACCTTGCTCGCGCTGGCTGCCCTCGGCCTCTTGATCAACGAACGCGCCGGCATCGTCAACCTCGGCGCCGAGGGCATGATGCTGGTCGCTGCGGTGGCCGGTTTCGCGACCGCGTTCCACACCGGCAGCGACGTGCTTGCCTTCGGCGCCGGCGCGGTGGCCGGCGGCTTGATGGCGGCGGCCTTCGGCGTGCTCGTGATCTGGTTCAACACCAACCAGTACGCCACCGGCCTGGCGCTCAGCCTGTTCGGCGCCGGCTTCTCGGCCTTCGTCGGCATCGGCTACGCGCCGGAGAAACTCGGCGAGCGGATGCGCTTCGAGATACCGGTGCTGGCCGACATCCCGTTCCTCGGCTCGGCGATCTTCAAGCAGCATCCGATGGTCTACATCGCCGTGCTGCTGACGGTCGGGTTGACCTGGTTCCTCTACAACTCGCGCGCCGGGCTGGTGCTGCGGGCGGTGGGCGAGTCGCCCGAATCGGCGCATGCGCTCGGCTACCCGGTGCGGCGCATCCGCATGGCGGCGGTGATCGCGGGCGGCGCGCTGTGCGGCGTGGCGGGCGCCTACGTGTCCGTCATCTACACGCCGCTGTGGGTCGAGGGCATGGTGGCGGGCAAGGGCTGGATCGCGCTTGCGCTGACGACGTTTGCCACCTGGCGCCCGATCCGTGTGCTGCTCGGCGCGTACCTGTTCGGCGGCGTGACGATGCTGCAGTTCCACCTGCAAGGCGAGGGGGTGGAGATTCCGAGCCAGTTCCTGACCATGTTGCCGTACCTGGCGACGATCGTGGTGCTGGTGCTGATTTCGCGCAACGAGAGCTTCATTCGCGCCAACATGCCGGCCTCGATCGGCAAGCCGTTCTTTCCGGGAAGTTGAGTCGTGAACCGTGTGCGCGAACGCTGGTGCGGCAAAGGCGCGCCCGGACAGGCCCCTCCGCTTCATCTCCGGTGGTCGGCGCTGCGCGCCGACTACCCTGCGATGCTCGGTCTCGTGGCCCGTCGCAAAACTCCCTGCGTTCGCTGCGCTCACTCCGCTCAAACAGTTGCGACGAGTCAGTTTACGAATCGCGCTGCGCGCGAGGCCACAAGCCCTGCGCTTCTCGGCGCCGTAGAGGCGCTGCGTGGCCTGTCCGGGCGCACCTTTGCAAAGCGGCGGCTGGTGTCTTCGACCAGAACACACAACGGTAGAGCGCGGCGGGCGGTGCCCGCTGTGGCTACTCCCTCGCCCCTCCGGGGAGAGGGGGCCAAAACCCCACCGCCCCAATGTGAGCCCCCAGCGGGCGCCGCCTGCCGCGCGGCCCCGAAGCCAGGAGAACGCGGAGGCAGACAGCAGAGAAACCCCGCGACGGAGCGCAGCAAGTGGTCACCGCCAGCGCAACAGTTGTGTGCTCCTCGGCAGAGCCGACCCCCGTGAACCTGCCCGATAATCCCCACGCGCGCCAGCACCGGGCGCCCTCAATTGCCAACGCTGAAACCATCAACCTGGAGAGACCATGACTCAACTATCCAAGCGCTCATTGATCAAGACCGCCGGCTGGGCCACGCTGGCCGCTGCCGCTGCGCTCGCCGGTTGCGGCAAGAAGGAAGAGGCGCCCGCAGCGGCCGCTTCGGCCGCGCCGGCCCCCGCTTCCGCGGCTTCGGTCGCGGCTGCCAAGGCCGAGCCGCTGAAGGTCGCGTTCATCTACATCGGCCCGGTCGGCGAGGGCGGCTGGACGTTTGCCCACGACAACGGCCGCAAGGCGGTGGAAAAGCAATTTGGCGACAAGGTCGTCACCACCTTCGTCGAGAAGGTGCCCGAATCGGCCGACGCCGAGCGCGTGTTCCGCGATGTGGCGAGCCAGGGCAACAAGTTGATCTTCGGCACCACCTTCGGCTACATGGAGCCGATGCTCAAGACCGCGACCGACCTGAAGGACGTGAAGTTCGAGCACGGCACCGGCTACAAGACGGCCGAGAACATGCGCACCTACGACAGCCGCACCTACGAAGGCGCGTACATGGCCGGCGTGATCGCGGGCGGGATGACGAAGACGAACACGATCGGCGT
>JANOVJ010000629.1:0-13583 GCA_031417295.1 bacterium
GACCGGGCGGTTGTCATTCAAGTCCGTCAAGCCGGCACTGTTCCGCTCGCTCGCCACTGAGCGGCTGGACGCTGTTCTTTTTGAATTGTCCTACGATTTTGTTGGCGACCTTGCCGAAACCATCTCACTGATCTGGCCGGAGCGGAGTGGAAATTCCGCGCCGTCCCTGAGTGATGTAGTCTCTCTTTTGTAAAACATCATCCGGTCAGATGCGCCGCATCTGCTTTCCGGATTGCTGGATGCAGTGGATCCGTCATCGCGATACGCCCTGATCAAACTTGCCACCGGTGGTTTGCGGGTAGGCGTGTCGCAAGGAATTGTCCGCAGCGCGGCGGGCCCTCGACCGGCATGCCGACGCGCACCCAGCAGGCCGACCTGCTGAGCTGTGCCTACGCCTCGCACGGCGACACCAAGCATGTGCTGCTGTTCCCCGAGGACCCGGCCGAATGCTTCGAGCACGCCGCCGCGGCGCTCGATCTGGCTGATCGCTTGCAGACGCCGGTGTTCGTGATGACCGATCTGGACATCGGCATGAACCAGCGCCTCTCGGCGCCGCTGCAATGGGACGACTCGCGCCAGTTCGATCGCGGCAAGGTGATGAGCGCGGAAGAACTCGAAGCCGGACGCGACTTCGGCCGCTACAAGGACGTGGACGGCGACGGCATTCCCTGGCGCACGCTGCCCGGAACGCACCCGACCCAGGGCAGCTACTTCACCCGCGGCACCACGCGCGACGAGTACGCGCGCTACTCCGAGGCCGGGCCCGACTACATGGCGAACGTGCAGCGATTGTTGAAGAAGTTCGCCACCGCCGCCACGCTGGTGCCGCAGCCGTTGCTCCGGCCCGCAGCGCTGCCGACACGCTTCGGCGCGATCCATTTCGGCTCGACGAGCCCGGCGATGGCCGAGGCGCTCGATGCGCTGGCCGAGGCCGACATCCACATCGACGCGCTGCGCCTCCGTGCGTTTCCGTTCGCCGACGCGGTGCGGCGCTTCATCGCCGAGCACGACCGCGTGTTCGTCGTCGAGCAAAACCGCGATGCGCAGATGAAGTCGATGCTCGTCAATGAACTCGGCATCGACCCGGCGCGGCTGCTGGCGGTACTGCACTACGACGGCACGCCGATCACGGCGCGCTTCATCACCGCGGCGATCACGCGCCACGTCCATGAGCTTGCGGTCAAGCCACGCAAGAAGGCCAAAGCGGCATGACTTACCTCACCAAACCCAGACTCCACCACCCCACGCTGGCCCGCAACCGTGTCGGCCGCACCCGGCGCGACTACGAGGGCAAAATCTCCACGCTTTGTGCCGGCTGCGGCCACGATTCGATCTCGGCCGCGATCATCCAGGCTTGCTGGGAACTCGACATCGAGCCGCACCGCGTGGCCAAGCTGTCGGGCATCGGCTGCAGCTCGAAGACACCCGACTACTTTCTCGGCGCGTCGCATGGCTTCAACACCGTGCACGGCCGCATGCCCTCGGTGCTGACCGGTGCCAACCTGGCCAACCGCGACCTGCTGTACCTCGGCGTCTCGGGCGACGGCGATTCGGCGTCGATCGGCCTCGGCCAGTTCGCACACATCATGCGGCGCGGCGTGAACATGGTCTACATCGTCGAGAACAACGGCGTCTATGGCCTGACCAAGGGCCAGTTCTCGGCCACCGCCGACCGGGGCTCGAAGTCGAAGAAGGGTGTGCTCAATGCCGACAGCCCGGTCGACCTGATCGGCCTGGCGCTGCAGCTCGGCGCCACGTATGTCGCGCGCAGTTTCTCTGGCGACAAGGAACAGCTCGTGCCGCTGATCAAGGGCGCCATTGCGCACCGCGGCGCGGCCTTCCTCGACGTCATCAGCCCCTGCGTCGCGTTCAACAACCACGCCGGCAGCACGCGCAGCTACGACTACGTGCGCGAGCACAACGAGGCGGTGAACCGGATCGATTTCATCACGCCGCGCTCGGAGATCACGACACAGTTCGAGCCGGGCGAAGCGGTCGATGTCGAGCAGCATGACGGCACGGTGCTGCGCCTGCGCAAGCTGCACGCCGAATACGACCCGTGCGACCGCGTGGCCGCGATGGCCCAGGTGCAGGCGATGCAGGCCCGCGGCGAGGTGGTGACCGGCTTGCTGTACGTCGAGAGCGACGCGGCCGATCTGCACGAGGCGCTGAACACGTCGCTGCAGCCGTTGAACTCGCTCGACGAAACGACGCTGTGTCCTGGCGCGGCGGTCCTCGACAAGATCAACGCTTCGCTGCGCTGAGGTATGTCGTCGGGCATGCCTTCCGCCCCGGCCTTCGACTACATCGTCATCGGCGCCGGCACCGCCGGCTGCCTGCTCGCAAATCGCCTGAGCGCCGACCCTTCCAAGCGCGTGCTGTTGGTCGAGGCCGGCGGCCAGGACAACTACCCCTGGATCCACATCCCGGTCGGCTACCTCTACTGCATCGGCAACCCGCGCACCGACTGGCTGTACCAGACCGAGCCCGACGCCGGCCTCAACGGGCGGCGGCTGCGCTACCCGCGCGGCAAGGTGCTCGGCGGCTGCTCCAGCATCAACGGCATGATCTACATGCGCGGCCAGTCGCGCGACTACGACGGCTGGGCCGAACAGTGCGGCGATCCAAGCTGGCGCTGGGAACACTGCCTGCCGGTCTTCCGCCAGCACGAGAACCACCACGGCGGTGCCAGCGAGTTCCACGGCAGTGGCGGCGAATGGCGGGTCGCGAAACAACGCCTGCACTGGGACGTGCTCGATGCCTTCGCCGAAGCCGCACAACAGGCTGGCATTCCGGCCACCACCGACTTCAACCACGGCAACAACGAGGGCGTCGGCTACTTCGAAGTCAACCAGCGCCGCGGCTGGCGCTGGAACACGGCCAAGGCCTTCCTGCGCCCGGCCTGCATGGGCCGCGCGAACTTCGAGCTGTGGACCGGTGCGCAGGTGCATCGGCTGTCGTTCGAGCGCGGTGATGATGGCCGCCTGCGTTGCAGCGGCGCCGAGGTGGCCACGGCGCAGGGCTTGCAGCCGGTGCGCGCCTCGCGCGAGGTCGTGCTCAGCGCCGGGGCCATCGGCTCGCCGCAAATCCTGCAGCTTTCGGGTATCGGGCCGGGCGCGCTGTTGCAGCGGCACGGCATCGAGGTCCGCCACGAACTGCCCGGCGTGGGCGCGAACCTGCAAGACCATCTGCAGATTCGGTCGGTCTACGCCGTGACTGGCGCGACGACGCTGAACACACTGGCGAACTCGCTGTGGGGCAAGGCGCGGATCGGGCTCGAGTACGCGCTCAGGCGCAGCGGCCCGATGAGCATGGCGCCGTCGCAACTGGGCGCGTTCACGCGGTCTTCGTCGGCCCAGGTCTGGCCCGATCTGCAGTACCACGTGCAGCCGCTGTCGCTCGACGCCTTCGGCGAACCGCTGCACCGCTTCGACGCCATCACCGCCAGCGTCTGCAACCTGAACCCGACCAGCCGCGGCACGGTGCACATCACGTCGGCGCGGCCCGAGGATGCGCCGGCGATCGCACCGAACTACCTCTCCACCGCCGAAGACCGCCGCGTCGCGGCCGAGTCGCTGCGGGTCACGCGCCGCATCGTCGGCCAGCCGGCGCTGGCGCGCTACGCGCCGCGGGAAGTCAAGCCGGGCGCGCAGTACCAGAGCGACGACGATCTGGCGCGCTTGGCCGGCGACATCGCGAGCACGATCTTCCACCCGGTCGGCACCTGCCGCATGGGCCGCGCCGAGGACGGGAACGCCGTGGTCGATGCGCGCCTCAGGCTGCGCGGCGTGGGTGGCCTGCGGGTCGTGGATGCGAGCGTGATGCCCACCATCACCCGCGGCAACACCAACGCGCCAACACTGATGATCGCCGAGCGCGCCGCGCGGTGGATGATCGAGGACGCAGCGCGCTGAGCGAGCGCGGCCGGTTGCCCCGCCCTGGCGTCGAGTGTGTTCCACTGCGCGAACCGGATGCCCACCCCACCTCCCGCAGGAGACACACCATGACACTCTGCCCCGTTGCGCTTGCCGTTGGTTGCAAGAAGTGCCCGGCCTTCGGCATCTGCCCGTTGAAGGGCGTGATCGGTGACCAGGGCGGCGCGCAGACGCCCGGCACCAAACCCGGCGCCGAGAAACCCGGCGCGGGTTCGAAGCCCAAACACTAGCCGCTCACGCGGCCCGCGTCGATCTCGCCCAGGCTTGGCCCTGTCAGCCTGCGGCCGGCGGGCGCACGAGCGCAACGCCGGGCGGGCAGGGCAGCGCAGCGGCGCCCGGGTTGCCGTTCGATCAGTGCTTGTCAGCCTCCGACGTGAACGCGTCGGCGTAGAACTCGTCGGCGGGCAGGCCGCACAGTGCGACCAGATCGCGCTGTGCCGCCTCGACCATCGCTGGCGTGCCGCAGGCATAGACCTGGTGCCCCGACAGGTCGGGCAGGTCGGCCATCACGGCCTGGTGAACGAAGCCGCTGCGACCGGCCCAGCCGTCGCCAGGTTTGGGCTCCGACAGCACCGGCACGTAGCGCAGATTCGGCTGGCCCGCGGTGGCTTGCTCGGCCCATTCGTGCAAGTACAGATCGGCGCGGCTGCGGCAGCCCCAGTACAGCACCGCAGGCCGCCGGTTGGCGGTGAATGCCAAGTGTTCGATGATCGCCTTGATCGGCGCGAAGCCCGTGCCCGAGGCGAGCAGCACGATCGGCTTGGCCGATTCCTCGCGCAGGAAGAAGCTGCCGAACGGGCCTTCGAGGCGGAGGATTTCCTTGGCCTGCATCGGGCCGAACACATGGTCGGTGAACTTGCCACCCGGCATGTGGCGGATGTGCAGCTCGATACCCGGCGCGGCCGCCTGGGTGTGTGGCGCATTGGCCATCGAATAGCTGCGCCGGCTGCCGTCGCGCAGGATGAATTCGACGTACTGGCCGGCGCGGTAGCGGAACAATTCGTTGGCCGGGAGTTGCAGGTGGACGATCGCCACGTCCGGCGCGGCGCGCTCGATGCGGCTCACCCTGCTGGGCATCTTGCGCGGCGGGAACTCGCCGGCGCCGACGACGGTGCGGGCCTCGATCACCAGGTCGGTCTGCGGCGCGCAGCAGCAGGTGAGGGTCAGGCCGGCGTCTTCTTCCTCAACGCTCAGCGCCTTCAACTGGTGCGCGCCGTGGATCACCCGGCCTTCGAGCAGGCGGCTCTTGCACGAGCCGCAACTGCCCTCCTTGCAGCCATAGGGCAGGCCCACGCCCTGGCGGATGGCTGCGAGCAGCACGGGTTCGTCGCGCTCGACCTGGAAGCTGCGGCCGCTGGGCTGCAGGGTCACGGTGAAGGTCATGGAATTCCTTGTCGGCCCGGCGGCAGGTATCGAACGGCGAGAGGCGATCGCATAAGCTCGGGAGATGCGAGATTCTGCCCGCTGCCGATGAAACCGACACGCTCGCGCAGGATGGGCCGGCCGCGGCTGTTGATCGTCGGCTGCGGCGACATCGGCCTGCGCGTGGCGCGGCTGCTGGCCGGCCGCTACAGGCTGCTGGCGTTGACCTCGAGCGCCGCGCGCTGCGATGAGCTCCGCGCGCTCGGCATCGTGCCATTGCTCGGCAACCTGGACCAGCCCGAAACGCTGGCGCGCCTGGGCGGCCTGGCCGACACGGTGCTGCACCTGGCGCCGCCGGCCGCCGCGGGCGCGAGCGACGAACGCACCGCGCACCTGCTGCAAGCGCTGGCCCGCCGGGGCCGAATTGGCCGGCTTGTCTATGCAAGCACGAGCGGCGTCTACGGTGACGCGCAGGGCGAGCGCTTCGACGAGACGCGCGCCGTGCGCCCGGCGACCGACCGCGCGCAGCGCCGGGTTGACGCCGAACGGCGCGTGCGCTGGTTCGGCCGGGCCTTCGGCGCGCGCGTGACGGTGCTGCGGATTCCCGGCATCTACGCCGCCGACCGCGCTGGCGGCCATCCGCGCGAGCGCCTCGCCCGTGGCACGCCGGTGCTGGCGGCCGCCGACGATGGCTACAGCAACCACATCCACGCCGACGACCTGGCCCGCGCCTGCGTTGCCACGTTGCTGCGCGGCCTGCCGCAGCGCGTGCTGCATGTTTGCGACGACAGTGAAATGAAGATGGGAGACTACTTCGACCTGGCGGCCGACCTGTGCGGCCTGCCGCGACCGCCGCGGATCACCCGCGCCGAAGCGCAGGCGCAGTTGTCGCCGATGTTGCTGTCGTTCATGAGCGAATCGCGCCGGCTCGACAACCGGCGGATGAAACGCGAGCTGCGGCTGAAGCTGCGTTACCCGACCGTGCGCGAAGGGCTCATGGCTTGAGCCGCCCGGGCTTCAGATGCCCTGGACCTGGCGCAGCGTCTTCATCCGGTCCTGCGACTGCAACTTCACGGTCTGCGATTCGGGGCCTCGGCGAATCTCCAGCGTCACTTCACGCTCCGGGCTGCTGCCGCGCCACAGTGCCTGGTAGAAGGGCTTGAGCGCGCTGACGCTGGTGCCGTCGATGCGCGCGATGTGGTCGCCCGGTTGCAAGCCGGCGGCCTCGGCCGGGCTGTCCCGGCTGACGCGGACCACCCGCACCTGGCCGGCTTGTTCCAGGCAGTTGACGCCGAGCCACGCGCGCCGGCTCTGGCGCGAACTGCCGTGCTCGCGCAGTTCGGCCAGGATCGGCTTCAACAGGTCGATCGGCACGAACATGTTGCCGGGCACGCGCGGCAGCCCCGGCCCGAGCGCATCGCCAACCACCAGCGAGCCGATGCCGAGCAACTCGCCCTCGCCGTTGAAGAGCGCCGCGCCGCTGTGGTCAGGGCGCGGCGGCACGGTGAAGAGCGCGCCTTCGATGTGGTATTCCCAGAAGCCGGAGAAGGCGCGCCGCGAGACCATCCGCGCCGGGCTCAGGTCGCCGTCTTCACCGCCGCTGGCGATCGTCAGCGGCTCCTGCGTCGACAGCCGGCCCGAGTGGCCCAGGCGTGCCGGCGCCCGCTTCAACGGCGTCAGCGCCTGCACCAGGCCGAAGCCGCTGGCCAGGTCGTAAGCCACCACGCGTGCCGGCACCACGCGGTCATCGTCGAGCAGCAGATCGACTTCGTCGGCTTCGAGCACGAGGTAGCCGATGGTCAGCACCAGGCCGTCGGCATCGATCACGACGCCGGAGCCCTGGCGCTCGCGGCCGAGGGTGTCGTTCGAGCGCGCGTCCGGCACCGCGACCGCACGCAACCCGACGACGGCCGCCTGCGCCTGCGCAAGGGCCCGCGACTTGGCCTCAACGGATGTTGCATCGGCAGCCGCGACAAGCAGCGGGGCCGCAAGCAAGCCCACCGCCAGCACCAGCACCAGCGCCAGACCGCGAAATCCCGGGCACCGTTGCATCGCTTCTGCCTCCGTCGTCTTGTACCGCCGGCAGCATGATCCTTTCGGCCTGCCCTTCCCCGCGGAGGGGAATTCAGCCTCGGTCAGCGGCGGCCGAACGGTGCCTGGCCGCGCCAGTAGCGGATCATCAGGTAGCCGCCGAGCATGCCGCCGAGGTGCGCGAAATGGGCCACGCCGGATTGCGTGCCGGTCACGCCGAGCAGCAACTCAAGCCCACCGAACACCATCACGAAAGTCTTGGCCTTCATCGGGATCGGCGGGAACAGCGGCATGATGATGCGGTTCGGAAACATCATCCCGAAGGCCAGCAGCAAGCCGAACAGCGCGCCAGAGGCGCCGACGGTCGGGTAGGGCGAGCCGAGCAGTGCGTTCACCAACAACTGCATCGCGGCCGCAGCCAGCAGGCTGGCGGTGTAGAACTGGATGAAGCGCTTGGTGCCCCAGACCCGCTCCAGTTCCGCACCGAACATCCACAGCCCTAGCATGTTGAAGAACAGGTGCATCACGCTGCCGTGGAGGAAGGCATACGTCACCACCTGCCAGGGCATGAAGTTGCTGCCCAGGGGCCACAGCGCGAACAGGCGGCCGAACCACTGGCCAACGAACAGGTCGAGGCAGAAGATCGCCACGTTGACGAGCAGCAGGGCCTGGGTGACGGGGGGCATCGGGGGCATGCGCAGATTCCTGGTTTTGCCCCCAAGTCGCCGTGGGCGACGGGCCCCAAGGGAGCGTCTTCGTCTTGGGGCAGAACGGCCGCGACTGCGGCAATGCGGCCGCGTGCGGCCTTCGTGGTGCCTCGGGTCGGAATCGAACCGACACTCCTCGCGGAACGGGATTTTGAGTCCCGCGCGTCTACCAATTTCGCCACCGAGGCCGGGTGCTGCACAGGGCAGCAAGCGCGCGGAATTATGGCACGCACGCCACGGCCGGCCGCGCGGCCTGACACAATCAGCAGGGGAGCTTTCATGACCGCCTACAAGACCATCGAAGACGTGATCGGCAACACGCCACTGGTGCGCCTGGTGCGCCTGGCCGGCGCCGACAACGAGCGCCGCGGCAACGTGATCCTGGGCAAGCTGGAGGGCAACAACCCGGCCGGCTCGGTGAAAGACCGGCCGGCCATCAGCATGATCCGCCGGGCCGAGGAGCGCGGCGACATCAAGCCCGGCGACACGCTGATCGAGGCCACCTCGGGCAACACCGGCATCGCGCTCGCCATGGCCGCCGCCATCCGCGGTTACCGGATGCTGCTGATCATGCCGGAAGACCTGTCGATCGAACGCGCGCAGACGATGAAGGCCTTCGGCGCCGAGCTGATCCTGACACCGCGCTCGGGCGGCATGGAGTACGCGCGCGACCTGGCCGAGCAGATGCAGCGCGACGGCAAGGGCCGGGTGCTCGACCAGTTCGCCAACGCCGACAACCCGCGGGTGCACTTCGAGACCACCGGCCCCGAGATCTGGCGCGACACCGAAGGCCACATCACCCACTTCGTGAGCGCGATGGGCACCACCGGCACGATCACCGGTGTTTCGCGCTACCTGAAGCAGCAGAACTCGGCGGTGCGCATCGTCGGCGCGCAGCCGGCCGAAGGCTCGCGCATCCCTGGCATCCGCAAGTGGCCCGAGGCTTATCTGCCGAAGATCCACGATCCGACCACGGTCGACGAGATGGTCTACGTGAGCCAGAACGACGCCGAGGACATGGCCCGGCGCATGACGCGGGAAGAGGGCATCTTCGCCGGCATCTCGGCGGCTGGCGCGTGCTGGGTGGCGCTGCAGATCGCGCGCCAGGTCGAGAACGCCACCATCGTCTTCATCGTCTGCGATCGCGGCGATCGCTACCTGTCCACCGGCGTCTTCCCGGCCTGATTTGATGACCCCCCCCACGCTCACTTCGTTCGCTGCCCCCCGAGGGGGCGCTCAGGCCGCTTGGCAGCGGCCCGGCGCGGCGGGAACATGACCGTGGGCTACGAGTTCCGCTTCTGCCCGAACTGCCAGACCGAGCTGACGCCGATGTCCGCCGACGAAGACGGCGGCCCGAAAACGCGGCTGCGCTGCCCGGCCTGCGGCTACACCCACTGGAACAACCCGACGCCGGTACTCGCGGCGGTGATCGAGTTGGCTGACCGCGACGGGCAGTTGCTGCTGGCGCGCAACGCGGCCTGGCCGGGCAAGTTCTTCGGCCTCGTCACCGGCTTCATGGAGGCGGCCGAGTCGCCGCAGGAAGGCGTGGCGCGCGAGGTCGCCGAAGAGACTTCGTTGACGGTCGATTCGCTCGCGATCATCGGCGTCTACGATTTCCAGCGCATGAACCAGGTGATCATTGCCTATCACGCCGTGGCGCGCGGCGAGATCGTGCTCTCGCCCGAACTCGTCGAGTACAAGCTCTGCGCACCGGACAGCGTTCGCTGCTGGCGCGCCGGCACCGGTTACGCGCTGGCCGACTGGCTCACCGCGCGGGGGCACACGCCGCAGTGGATCGACCTGCCGAGCCGGCCGGCCCCAACTTGAACCCGAAGGACCCGACGATGGACGCCCACAAAGAAATCGACACCCGCGGCCTGAACTGCCCGCTGCCCATCCTGAAAGCGAAGAAGGCGCTGTCGGACATGCAAAGCGGCGAGCTGCTCAAGGTCATCTCCACCGACCCGGGTTCGGTGCGCGACTTTCAGGCGTTCTCGCGCCAGACCGGCAACGAGCTCGTCGAGCAGATCACCACCAACGACGAGTTCGTGCACCTGCTGCGGCGGCGCTAGCGAGCGCTGCCGCGGCGGCGTTCCCGGGCCTGCAAGACCGGGGCTGGGGCGGCGCCCGGATTCAGCTTTGCGCTGTCAGATGTTCAGGCCGCCAAGAAATTGGCGGAAGCCCGGCCCGAGCTCGGCGTGCGCGAGCGCCAGCTCCACGTTGGCCTGCAGAAAGCCTTCCTTGCTGCCGCAGTCGTAGCGCTTGCCGTCGTAGCGATAGGCAAACACCTTCTCGCGCCGCAACAGGCCCGAGATGCCGTCGGTGAGCTGGATTTCGCCGCCCACGCCACGCGGCTGGTTCGCGATCTCGTGGAACACGCCCGGCGTCAGGATGTAGCGCCCGGCCACGCCCAGGTTCGAGGGTGCGTCTTCGGGCTCGGGTTTTTCAACGATGCGGGTGATGTCGAGCATCCGGTCGTTGACGGCCGTGCCCGCGACCATGCCGTAGCGCCGGGTCTGCTCGGGCGGTACCTCCTGCACCGCAAGAATCGAAGCCCGCCACTCTGCGAACTGGTCGACCATCTGCTTCAACACTGGCGGCTTGCCGACCATCAGGTCGTCGGCCAGCAACACCGCGAACGGTTGGTTGCCGACGAGGCGCTGCGCGCACAGCACGGCGTGGCCAAGGCCGAGCGCCTGCGCCTGACGCACGTAGATGCATTCCATGTCGTCGGGTTTGACGCTGCGAACCACGTCGAGTAGTTCCTGCTTACCCGCCTGTTCGAGGGCTACCTCCAACTCGAAAGTCATGTCAAAGTGGTCTTCAATCGGGCGCTTGTGACGGCCCGTGACGAAGATCATCTCGCGTACACCGGCGGCATAGGCCTCTTCGACGGCGTATTGGATCAGGGGTTTGTCCACCACCGGCAGCATCTCTTTGGGCTGGGCCTTGGTGGCGGGCAGGAAGCGGGTGCCGAGCCCGGCGACAGGGAAGATCGCTTTGTTGACCAACATGTACTTACAATTTGAAGTGGGGTCCGGAATATTGTGGCACGCCCCACTCGCGGGCCGCGACCCGAGCATCTATCGCACCGCATGGACTTGCTGATTGCCGAACCGCTTGAAACCGAGGTGATCAGTTGGCTGGAGTCGCGTCATTCGGTGCGTTACGCGCCGCAACTGGCCCTCGACCCGCGGGCCTTCCGGCAGGGCTTGTATGACGTTCGCGCGCTGATTGCGCCGCCGTCGCTGGCACTCGATGCATTGACGCTCCAGCATGCGCCGCTGCTGCGCGCGGTGGGCCGGGTCCGGGCCGGGGCTGAGAACATCGACCTCGATGCCTGCGCGCGGGCGGGCGTCGAGGTGGTGCGTTGCCTTACCGCGTCCGCTCCGGCCGAGGCCGAGTTCATGATCCAGGCGTTGCTGTCGCTGCTGCGCCGCTTTCCCATTGCCGGCAGCGACGGCAACCTGGCCGGCCGCGAACTGAGCGCGTGCACCGTGGGCTTGATCGGCATGGCGCCTGCCGCACGCTCGATGGCGCAGATGCTGGCCGGCTTCGACGCGCGGCTGGTCGGCTACGACCCGGCGCTGCACCTGACCGACGGCGTCTGGGAGCGCTGGCGTGTGCAGCCGCTGGCGCTGCGAGAACTGCTGCAAGAGGCCGACGCGGTGTGCGTGCAACTGCCGTACTTCAGCCGCTACCGCGGCCTGCTGGGTGAACGCTTCCTGCCGTTTTGCAAACCCGGCCAGGTGATCGTCAGCATTTCGCATTCCGCGCTGTTCGACGAAGCCTGGCTCGCCGATGCGCTGGCCAGCGACCGGCTGGCGGCCGTGTGGCTCGACAGCCTGGAGCCGGGTGCGCTCGAGCCGGGCCGGCCGCTGCACGGCATCGAGACGCTGCAGGTTTCGCCGCGGGTGGCCAGCACGACCCGCGAATCGCACCTGCGCAGCGCATGGTCGGTGGCCAAGCGGATCGACGAACTGCTGCGGCCCGAGCCGCAGGCGTCGCTGGCGCTCTAGCCGCGCGCTGGCCGGCTTGCGGATGCCCGAGGCGGGTTGAGAACCCGTCGCGGGGCAACGCCGCGAGGAGTTCGGGCGCCATCAACGGCCCAGTTGCGCGGCCTGTTCGCGCAAACGCGCCAGCGAGGAGTCGAAGTCGGCCACGCGCTGCGTCTCCAGCGCCACCACCGCAGGCGGAGCGCGTTCGACGAAGCTGGCGTTGCCGAGCTTGGCCCGGGCCTTCGCGATCTCGCCTTCGAGGCGGGCGATTTCTTTGCCCAGGCGGGCGCGCTCGGCGTCCACGTCGATCTCGACATGCAGTGCCAGGCGGGCCTCGCCCGAAACGGCCACCGGCGAGGTTCGGGTGGCCGCAGCGTAGTCGGCCTCGCTCGCAAACGGCTTCACCTCCGACAGCTTGGCCAGCGCCTTCAGCAGCGGCGCGGCCTGTTCGATGAACCCGGCGTCGCCGTGCACATAGAGCGGCACCCGCGCGGCGGGTGAGAGCGTCATCTCGCTGCGCAGCGTGCGGCAGACGCCGACGAGCGCCTTCAGCCGCGCGATCCAGGCATCGGCCTTCGGATCGACCTTGTCGAGCTGCGCCCGCGGATACGCCGCCACGACGATCGAGTCAGCGCTGCCGGCCACTTTGCGACCGGCGACCACGGCCACGGTCTCCCACAGTTCGGCGGTGATGAACGGCGTGACCGGGTGCAGCAGGCGCAGCACCGTTTCGAGCACCCGCAACAACGTGCGCCGCGTGGCCCGCTGCTGGGCCTCGCTGCCGTGCTGCAACTGCGCCTTGGCGATTTCCAGGTACCAGTCGCAGTACTCGTCCCAGACAAACGTGTACAGCGCGCCGGCCACGTTGTCGATCCGGTAGTCGGCGAAGCCTTTCTCCACGGCCGCCTCGACACGCTGCAACTCGCCCGTGATCCAGCGGTCGGCCTGCGAGAAGCTCAGGTAGTTGTGGAACGGCTGGCCCGGCGCGCACTCGGCCTTGGTGTGCTCGCTCAGGCCGCAATCCTGCCCCTCGCAATTCATCAGCACGAAGCGGGTCGCGTTCCAGAGCTTGTTGCAGAAGTTGCGATAGCCCTCGCAGCGCTTGGTGTCGAAGCTGATGTTGCGGCCCAGGCTGGCGAGCGAGGCGAAGGTAAAGCGCAGCGCGTCGGCACCGAAGGCGGGGATGCCTTGCGGGAACTCTTTCTCGGTCTCCTTGCGCACGCGCGGTGCGGTCTCGGGCCGGCGCAGGCCGGTGCTGCGCTTGGCCAGCAGCGGTGCGAGTTCGATGCCGTCGATCAGGTCCACCGGGTCGAGCACGTTGCCTTCGGCCTTGCTCATCTTCTGGCCCTGCGCGTCGCGCACCAGGCCGTGGATGTAGACGTGGCGGAACGGCACCTGGCCAGTGAAGTGCGTCGTCATCATGATCATCCGGGCGACCCAGAAAAAGATGATGTCGAAGCCGGTCACGAGCACGCTCGAAGGCAAGAACAGGTCGAGTTCCTTCGTCTGCGCCGGCCAGCCCAGCGTGGAGAACGGGACGAGGGCCGACG
>JANOVJ010000630.1:0-3902 GCA_031417295.1 bacterium
GGGCCGCGACAACTCGCAGATCGCGGCGGTGATGGGCCTGTCGGAGAAGACCGTGCGCAACCAGGTCTCGCACCTGTTCGACCGGCTCGGCGTGGCCTCGCGCTCGATGGCCATCGTGCTGGCGCGCGACCACGGGCTCGGCCAACACAAGCACTGAAGGCGCTGCGCCGCCACGCGCAGCACCGCTCAGCGCCGCCCGGCCCGCCGCACCACCGGCCGACCCATCGGCCCGCCCACTTCGGCCCCCCCTAACGCGCGAGCCGCCCGGGACGCTGGTCCCGCGGGGCGCTTGCGCGCCCGGCTCGAGGCCCGGCAAGCGGGACAAATGCCCCCTTCGCCGAGCAGGTCGAACGCAGACCATACGCGGGCTTCGAGCAGACCGGAGCGATTCGAGCGTCTGTCCCGCCCTGGCATGCCGCTGCACTCCACCCCTTTGAAAGGATCTCCCATGTTGAACCACGCCACCGCCTATCGGCCCAAGCCGGCCCGCAGGCGACGCCTCGGCGCGACGCTTCAGGCACTGACAGCCGCGGCCCGCTCGGGCATCGTGCCGGGCGGCCTGGCCTGCGCGGCCCTGCTGGCCCTCGGCTGGGCGACCTTCCACCCCACCGACGCACAAGCCGCCGGGGTGTCGCGATTCGTCGGCCCGACCTCGTCGCAACCGCTGTCGATCACGGCCGACAACGCGTTTCTCGCGGTCGCCAATGCCGACAAGAACTCGGTCAGCGTCTTCGACCTGCGCCGCGACAAGAACAAGAAGATCAAGGAAGTGACGGTCCAGACCGAACCTTCCAGCGTGGCCTTCCTGCCCAATGGCAGCAAGCTCTACGTCGCCAACACGGTCAGCGGCACGGTGTCGGTGATCGGCACCGACCTGCCCAACCGCCTCTTCGGGACGCCGGTGCAGATAACGGTGGGCACCGAGCCCAGCGCCCTGGTGCTCAGCCCCAACGGCAGCAAGCTGTACGTGGCCAACGCGCGCTCGAACACGATCTCGATCATCGACACCGCCACCGACACGGTGATCAAGACCCTCACCGGCGCGGGCCTGGAGCCGCGCGGGCTGGCCATCACCAACAACGGCGACGCCTCCGACACTGACGAGACGCTGTACGTCACGCAGTTCCTGTCGGTGCCGCGGCCGGGCAAGTTCGACGGCGCCGACGACGCCAAGGCCGGGCACGTGTTCGTGGTCTCGACCCTCACCGACACGGTGATCGGCGAAGTGCTCATCAACCCGTTGGCCGACACCGGCTTCAAGGCGGCCGGCGATGCGCTGGCCCGCATCCCGCCCGGCGCGGCGTTCACGTTCACCACCGGCGCCTACGTCAACCAGCTCGCCAACGTGGCGATCAAGGGCAACTTCGCGTTCGTGCCCAGCACAGGTGCCTCCCCCAACGGCCCGGTTCGCTTCAACGTCAACACGCAGAGCCTGTTCTCGGCCATCAACCGCAGCACGCTGCTCGATGCCGGCCAGACCGTCAATCTGCACCGTGCTGTCGAAGATCAGCTCAACCTCGACAAGCTGTTCATCACCCAACCCTGGGCGGTGGCGTTCAAGAACGGCGCCGACCAGGGCTACGTGGTCAGCGCGGCCAGCAACCACCTGGTGAAGGTGGCGATCGACCCGGCCACCGGCGCCGCCACGGTGTTGACCGACCCGCTGGACCCGACCCGGGTGTTGCAGATCAAGGTCGGCAAGAACCCGCGCGGCATCGTCATCAGCGGCAACGACCGGCGCGCCTATGTCCACAACCACATCTCGCGCAGCGTGTCGGTGATCGACCTGACCACGGTGCCCGAGCAGGTGATCGCCACCGTGGCGTCGTCCAGCCTGCCGGCGCCAGGATCGCAGGCCGACAAGGTGCTGATCGGCAGGGAGCTGTACAACACCTCGATCGGCGAGTTCGACCCCGCCCCCGGCACCAGCACCCCGATCGTCGGGCGCATGTCGGCCAAGGGCTGGGGTTCGTGCGCCGGCTGCCACACGCCGAGCGGCCTGTCGGACAACGTGGTCTGGATCTTCGGCGGCGGCCCCCGCCGCACGATCTCGCAGCACACCGACTTCGACCAGACGGTGGCCAACCGCAGCGTGATGCGCATCCTCAACGGGTCGGCCGAGCGCGACGAGCAGGAAGACTTCGAGCTCAACATCCGCGGCGTCTCGGGTGGCCTGGGCCTGATCGTGCTTGCCGACGGCGTGACGCCCGACCCGGCAGTGACGAACTTCACCCCGCTGGCCAGCGGCGGGCGCAACCAGCTCAAGGTACGCGGCGTCGGCGCCTGGGACGCGCTGAAGGCGTTCATGCAGTTCGGCATCCGCGCGCCGATCTCGCCCGTGTCGGCCACGAACGTCGATGTCGTGGCCGGGCGTGCCCACTTCGCGGCGGCGAGTTGCCAGACTTGCCACAGCGGCCCGCAGTGGACCACCGGCCGGGTCAACTTCACGCCACCGCCCGGCGTGGGCATCGTCGATGCCAGCGGCCAGGTGCTCGATCAGTTGCGCGACGTGGGCACGTTCACGACCGCCTTCTTCAACGAAGTGCGCGCCACCGGTGCGCCGCCGCTCGGCGCGGCCGGTTTCGTGCCCGGATCGTTGCTGTCGCTGCATGCCTTCCCGCAAGTGTTCTTGCACAACGGCTCGGCGAACTCGCTCAAGCAGGTGGTCGAGAACGTGGCCCACCGCAGCGCGGGCACGCCGGGTGCCGATACGCTGTCGAACGCCACCAAGCGCGACCAGTTGGTCAAGTTCCTGCGCTCGATCGACGCCAGCACCGCGCCGTTCCCGCTCCCGGCGCCGTAAGGCCGATGCGCCGCGGGGCTGGGGCCTGCGGCTTGCGTGAAGCCAATGAGGCGTGCCGCTGAAAGATCGGTGCGCCGCCGCCGACAAAGCGCTATCGTCAGCCCGAGGAACCCCAGCCATGACCCGCCGCTACCTGCTTTCCCTGCTCTCCGCGCTCGGCCTCGCGCCGCGGGCGGCGACCGCACAGGCCCCGGCCCAGCCGGGCAGCACCCGCGCCGATGTACTGCGCCTGAGCGACGCGCAGTGGAAGCAGCGCCTGAGCCCGATGCAGTACCGCGTGCTGCGCCAGGAAGGCACCGAGCCTTCGCACACCAGCCCGCTCGACCACGAGAAGCGCAAAGGCATTTTTCAATGCGCGGGCTGCGAGCTGGCGCTGTTCACGTCGGAGATGAAGTACGACAGCGGCACCGGCTGGCCGAGCTTTCACAGCACGCTGCCCGACACCATCGAGACGAGGACCGACTACAAGCTCGTCTTCCCCCGCACCGAGTACCACTGCGCGCGCTGCGGCGGCCACCAGGGCCACGTGTTCGGCGACGGCCCGGCGCCGAGTGGCAAGCGCTATTGCAACAACGGCATCGCCCTCAACTTTGTGGCAGCGACCGCATGAACATCACAGCCACCGCCATGCGCACCGCCGCCGCCGCGCTCATCGGCCTTGTCGGGCTGACGCTGCTGTCAGCCCAGGCGCAGACCAGCACGCCCACGGCCAGCACCCCCACCGCCAAGGCGATCTTCGCCGGCGGCTGCTTCTGGTGCGTCGAGTCCGACTTCGACAAGATCCCCGGCGTGATCTCCACCACCTCGGGCTACACCGGCGGCAGCACGGCCAACCCGAGCTACGCCCAGGTCTCGTCGCACGCAACCGGCCACGCCGAAGCGGTGGAGGTCGTGTTCGACCCGGCCAAGGTGAGTTACGCGCAGCTCGTTGAGCGCTACTGGCGCACGATCGACCCGACCACCAAGGACCGCCAGTTCTGCGACAGTGGTTCGCCCTACCGCACCGCCATCTTCGCGGTGGATGCGGCGCAGTTGAAGACGGCCCAGGCCTCGAAGGAAGCGCTCGAGAAGGCCAAGCCGTTCAAGGAGCCCGTCGTCA
>JANOVJ010000631.1:0-2357 GCA_031417295.1 bacterium
GACCAGACGCACCTGATTGTGGATCTCAACGGCTACTTCGCAACTCCAGGACAGCCAGGTGCGCTTTCGTTCTACCCGTTGCAGCCATGCCGCATCTTCGACACCCGCAACCCCAACAGCCCGTTTGGAGGCCCGCGGATGGCCGCTGATTCCACCCGGAGTTTTACGGTTCCATCGAGCTCGTGCAACGTACCCACAACCGCCCAGGCGTACGTGACCAACGCGACCGTGGTGCCGCAGGGCGTGTTTGGATTCCTCACGCTTTTCCCGGACGGGGTGACGAGGCCGACCGTTTCAACGCTCAATGCGATTGACGGCGCGCTCCATTCGAACGCCGCCATCCTGCCTGCCGGTTCCGGTGGCGTGATCAACGCCTACACCTCCGACGGCGTTCCCTTACTGTTGGATATCGGCGGCTACTTCGCGCCTTAGTCCTAGTTGGTGCTACGACTTGAAGGAGGAAAGAGTTGATTGGATGGACGCAACGAATTGCAGGAAGCTCACGGAGTTCGCGGCAAGCGATGCGTACCTGAGCTTTAAAGTTCTTGATACGAAGCGCTTCGAGATGCACTTGGATGTTCTTCGAGCATAGCTCAACTCCTGTAGAATGTGGACTATGGCTGAAGACCGCAAGTGGGGTTTCAACACCCAAGCGCTACACGCAGGCTACGCTCCCGATCCGACTACCAAGGCCCGGGCCGTGCCGATCTACCAGACAACTTCGTTCGCCTTCAATGATTCCGATCACGCCGCGAATCTCTTCGCGCTGAAGGAATTCGGCAACATCTACACGCGCATCATGAATCCGACCTCGAGCGTGCTCGAGCAGCGCATCGCGGCACTCGAAGGCGGCATCGGCGCGCTGGCCGTGGCCTCGGGCATGGCGGCGATCGCCTACGCGATCCAGACCATCGCCGAAAGCGGCGACAACATCGTCTCGTCGGCCACGCTGTACGGCGGCACCTACAACCTGTTCGCACACACCTTTCCGCAGCTCGGCATCACGACGCGCTTTGCCGATGCGAAGAAGCCCGAAAGCTTCGAAGCGTTGATCGACGAGCGCACCAAGGCGATCTTCTGCGAGACCATCGGCAACCCACTCGGCAACGTGACCGACTTCAAGGCGCTGGCCGACATTGCGCACCGCCACGGCGTGCCTCTGATCGTCGACAACACGGTGCCCACGCCGTATTTGTGCCGGCCGTTCGAGCACGGCGCCGACATCGTGGTGCACTCGCTCACCAAGTACCTGGGCGGGCACGGCAACTCCATCGGCGGCGCGATCGTCGACTCGGGCAAGTTCCCGTGGGCGCAGCACAAGGCGCGCTTCCGGCGCCTGAACGAGCCCGACGTGAGCTACCACGGTGTGGTCTACACCGAGGCGCTGGGCGCGGCGGCCTACATCGGCCGCGCGCGCGTGGTGCCGCTGCGCAACATGGGCGCGGCGCTGAGCCCGTTCAACGCGTTCCTGATCCTGCAAGGCATCGAGACCGTGGCGCTGCGCATGGACCGCATCTGCGACAACACGCTGGCCGTGGCGCAGCACCTGAAGCAGCACCCGAAGGTGAAGTGGGTCAACTACGCCGGCCTGCCCGACCATCCCGACCATGACCTGGTGCAGCAGTACATGGGCGGCCGCGCCTCGGGCATCCTGACCTTCGGCGTTGAGGGCGGGTTGGAAGGCGGCACTCGCTTCCAGGACGCGCTGAAGCTGGTGACGCGGCTGGTGAACATCGGCGACGCGAAATCGCTCGCCTGCCATCCGGCCTCGACCACGCACCGCCAGTTGTCGCCGGAGGAACTGGCCAAGGCCGGCGTCACGGTGGACACGGTACGGCTGTCGATCGGCATCGAGCACATCGACGACCTGCGGGCTGACATCGACCAGGCGCTGGCGAAGGTGTAGAGCGCGGAGCGAAGGGCGAGGGGCCCCGGCACGGGGATCGACCAGCGCAGCGATCGGCGAAGGAGCGGGCTCGATGCCCGCGACTGAGTGCGCGAGCGGAAACGCGCCTACTTCACCGTCAGCCCCATCAGACCGCCATCGCCAGAGGCGAGATTTCCTTCGCAATGGTCTTGGCGCTCACCCTCTCGGCGACTCGCAGGTCATAGGCGGTTTGCAGATTCAGCCAGCCTTGCGCGTCGCTACCGAAATAGCGCTCCAGGCGCAGCGCAGTGTCGGCAGAAACCCCTCGCTTGCCATCGACGATTTCGCGAAGTCGCGAGTAAGGAACGTGCAAGGCCAAAGACAGCGCTCGGACGCTAGCGCCCATGGGCTTGATGTAGTCCTCCAGCAAGATCTCGCCAGGGTGGACAGGACGCATACCGTTCTTGAACATGTTGCACTCCATTGCAGC
>JANOVJ010000632.1:0-7554 GCA_031417295.1 bacterium
TTGCCGCTCGGCGATGCGGCGCTTGATCGACAGGTTGCGCCGCTGCTGGGCCCAGCCGGCAATGCCGATCGAGACCAGCAGCGTCAGGCCGTTGAACAGCGGCTCGACGTAGAACGCGCCGCCGAACTGCTGGATGCCCGAGATGCCGATGGCGAGGATCGCCACGCCGACGAGCGTGCCCCAGACGTTGACGCGCCCGGGGCGGATGGTGGTCGAGCCGAGGAACGCGCCGACGAGCGCCGGCAGCAGGAATTCGAGGCCGACGCTGGCCTGGCCGATCTGCAAGCGCGAGGCCAGCAGCACGCCGGCAAAGCCCGACAGCAGGCCCGACGCGACGAAGGCGCCGAGCACATGCTTGCGCACCGAGATGCCGTTCAATTGCGCTGCCTTCGGGTTCGCGCCGATCACGTACAGCGCGCGGCCGAGCGGCGTGAACTCCGTCACCAGCCACAGCGTGACGCTGACGATGAGCACGTAGAACGCGCCGATCGGCAAGCCGAGCAGGTTGCCGCCTGCGATGTCGGTGAAGCCCTCGGGCAGTTCGCCCACCACCTGCCGCCCGCCGCTGTGCCACAAGGCGACGGCGTAGATCACGGTGCCGGTGCCGAGGGTGGCGATGAAGGAGTCGATCTGCGCGAGTTCCACCAACAGCCCGTTCAACACGCCGAACAGTGCGGCGCAGGCGAGCACGATCAACACCGCCGCCGGCCACGGCAGGCCGAAGCGCGTCTGCAGGCTGATCGCCAGGATGTGCCAGAGCACGATGCCATACCCCACCGTCAGGTCGATCTTGCCGGTGATCATCGGGATCGTGGCGGCGAGTGCGAGCAGCGCGATCACCGACTTGTCGGACAGGATCGCGCGCAGGTTGAAGACGGTCGGGAAGGTATTTGGCAACAGCGCGGAGAACAGCAGCGCCAGTGCGACCGTGAGCACGACGAGGCCGTAGACCGGCATCGCGCGGACGATGCGCTGGGCCAGCGACACGGCGTCGCCGTCGAGCGACTTGTCGGGTTCGAGCGCGGTGGATTTGATCGAGCCGCTCATGCCGTGGCCTCCTCGACAACGGCAGATTCGCGGTGCGCTGCGCCACCCGCCGCCAGCGCGAGCAAGCGCTCGATCGTGATCTCAGCGCCCTGCAGCTCCGCCGCGATCAACCCGTTGCGAAACACCAGCACGCGGGTGCAGACGGTGGCCACTTCCTCGAAGTCGGTCGAGACCACGATCAGCGCCGTGCCGGCCGCGGCCCGCTCGCGCAGCACGCCGTAGATCTGCCGCTTGGCGCCGACATCGACGCCAGCGGTCGGCTCTTCGAGCACCACCAGCGGCTTGTCGAGGTGGAACCAGCGCGCCAGCACCACCTTCTGCTGGTTGCCGCCGGAGAGCTGCTGCACCTCGGCCGCAGGCGCGGGCGGGTTCACGTCGAAGCGCGCGATCAGTGCCATCGCGGTCGCGTGCTCGCGGCGGCGGCGGTCGAACGCGATGCCGCCGTCGCCGTGCAGTGCGGGGTTCGGGAACAGGTTCTCGAGCACGCTCATCGAGCCGGCCAGATTCTCTTCGAGCCGCTCGCCGGCCACGCAGGCGACCCCGGCGCAGATGGCGTCGGCCGGGCTCGTGAACCGCACCTCTCGGCCGAGCAGGCGCATCCGCCCGGCCGAGAGCGGCTCGCGGCCGAACAGGGCCTTGCTGATCGCCTCCTGGCCGGCACCGCGCAGGCCGACCAGGCCGACCACCTCGCCGCGATGAACCGCGAAGCTCAACGGCCCGGCGTTGCCGCTGGCCACGCCGTCGAGCTGCAGCACCGGTGGGCGCGTCGAGTCCGCCGCCGACACCGCGGCCTTCGGCACGCCGGCCGACAAGGCCTTGCCGACGATCAGGCTCACCAGCTCGGCTTCGCTAGTTTGCGCGGTGGTCTTCGTGGCTACCAGCTTGCCGTCGCGCATCACCGCCGCGCGGTCGGAAATGGCCATCACCTCGTCGAGCCGGTGCGACACATAGACCATCGCCATGCCCTGCCGGCGCAACTCGCGCAGCACGCCGAACAGGCGCTCCACGTCGCTCATCGGCAGGCTGGCCGAAGGCTCGTCGAGCACCAGCAATCGCGCTTGCACTTCGAGCGCGCGGCCGATGGCGAGCAGCGATTTCTCGGCCCGCGTCAGCGAGAACACGCGCCGCTCGGGATCGATGTCGCAACCGACGCGGGCCATCACGCGCCGCGCAGTGGTGCGCGCGGCCTTCCAGTCGATCAGGCCGAAACGCAGCGGGTAGCCCATGCCGAGGCCGACGTTCTCGGCCACCGTCATCCACTCGACGAGGCCGAGGTCTTGATGAATGAACGCGACGGGCTGGTGCCGCCGGTCGCTGCTGCGCCACGCGCTCTGCGGCTGGCCGTCGAAGTAAATCTCGCCGCTGTCCGCCGGATAGATATCAGCGAGCAGCTTGATCAGCGTCGACTTGCCGGCCCCGTTCTCGCCCAGCAGCGCGAGGATTTCGCCGCCATGCACAGCCAGCGTCACGTCGTCGACGGCCTGCGTGCCGCCGAAGCGCTTGCTCACGCCCTCGAATCGAAGCAGCGGCGCAATCACAGCGGCACGGCTCCCGTCGTGTTCAGCCGTATCCGGTACAGCGAGCTGCTTGCGCAGATGAACAACTCGTCGCCCGCCGCGCCACCGAAGGTGAGGTTGCCCACCTTCTCGGGCACCGCAATGCGCGCGATGCGCGTGCCGTCCGGGTGGTAGACCTGCACGCTGTCGAGGCTGCTGGTGTAGACGAATCCGTGGATGTCGACGCGAAAGCCATCGGGCAGCCCAGGGTTCACGACCGCGAAAACGCGCGGGTTCGCCAGGTCTTCGCCGCCGACCACATCGAACACGACGATGTGGTGCTGGCCTTCGCCTTCGCTGCGCCGCGCGGCCGAGGTGTCCGACACGTAGAGCAGGGCTTCGTCGGGCGAGAACGCCAGGCCGTTGGGTTCTTCAACGAAGTCGCTCACGATGCGAAGTGCGCCCCGCTTCGGATCGAACCGGAACACATAGTGATCGCCCAGCTCGCTCTCGGCCTTGTGGCCTTCATAGTCGGACAGGATGCCGTAGGACGGGTCGCTGAACCAGATTGAGCCGTCGCGCTTGACGACGATGTCGTTCGGCGAATTCAGCCGCCGGCCCTGGTAGCGATCGACCACGATCTCGTCGGCCAGCGGCACGAGCGAATCCCCCAGCGCTGCGCCGAAGCGCGTGCGCACCACGGCGCGCTGGCCGTGCGAGCAGTGCAGCAGCGAGCCATCGGCCTCGCGGGCATGGCCGTTGGTGAACTCCACGCTCTCGCGCCAGACCGTCATGCCGCTCGCGGCGCTCCAGCGCAGCATGCGGTTGTTCGGGATGTCGCTCCACAGCAGCGAGGCGTCTTCCTTCATCCACACCGGGCCTTCGCTCCAGATCGCACCGATGCACAGACACTCCAGCGCACCGGCGCCGCGGGCGATATCGGCAAAGCGCGAATCGAAGACTTCGAGGCTCATTCGGGCAGGGGCCAGCAGGCGGGTTGGGAGGCGGGCGAGGGGGCGTGTACGGTCAGGTCGAGAAGCAGTTTTGCACAATTCAGGTTACCGGTAACTAGGCTTTTCCCGAAGCCGCTTCGGCGCTCGGTAGCCCTAAGATTCGGCGAATTCTCACTGCGGAGGAGACGCTGATGCGCCAACTGAATCGTTATCGGTATCCCCGGCGCGGCGTGCGCTGTAACGCACCGGCCTGAGCGGAGCGGCGCTTGGCCACTTCCAGAAAGGCAGCGGCGGCGGTTCGGCGCCCGGTGACGATGGCCGACGTGGCGGCCCGCGTCGGCGTGTCGAAGATGACCGTGTCGCGTGCGCTCAAGCGCCTGCCCGGCAACGGCGGCGGCAGCTCGGAGGCGCTGCGTCAGCGCATCGTCGAGGCGTCCGAGGCGATGGGCTACGTGGTCGATCAGACGGCGCGCACGTTCTCGTCCAAGCGCTCTGGTTTCGTCGCGGCGGTGATCCCGTCACTCAACAACTCCAACTTCTCCGAGACTGCGCACGGCATCACCGCGGCGGTGGAGGGCAGCGGCTTGCAGTTGCTGCTGGGCTACTCCGACTACCGCGTCGAGACCGAGGAACGCCTCGTCAACGCGATGCTGACGCGCCGCCCCGAGGGCGTGATCCTGACTGGCGGCAACCACACGCCCAAGGCCTGCGCCATGCTGCGCGCAGCCGGCATTCCGGTGGTGGAAACCTGGGACTTGCCGGCTGCTCCGATCGAGCACACGGTGGGTTTTTCCAACGCTGCGGCCAGCGCCGCGCTGGTGCGCCACCTGCACGCCAAGGGCTACCAGAACATCGCCTTCATCGGCGGCACCTCGAACCGCGACACCCGGGGTGCAGACCGGCGCCGCGGCTACAGCGAGGCGATCCGCGAGCTCGGCCTGCCCGACGGGCGGGTGATCTCGTTCGGCCAGCCGCCCATCTCGATGGCGCAGGGCGCCGAGGCCATCACCCAGCTCGTACGCCAGTGGCCCGACGTGGACGCGGTGGTCTGCGTCTCCGACCTGTCGGCGTTCGGCGCGCTGATGGAGTGCCAGCGCCGCGGTTGGAAGGTGCCGAAGCGGATCGCGATTGCCGGCTTCGGTGACTTCGAGGTCTCGCGCAGTTGCCACCCGCGCCTGACCACCGTGGCAGTGGACTGCGCGGGCATCGGCCACGCCGCCGGTGAGCTGCTGCTGCGCGCGATCGAGGCCGCCCGCGAAGGCCGCAAGCTGCCGCCGGAGACGGTGATGATTCCGTTCCGGATCGAGCAACGGGAGAGCACGTAGATCGGCTGCTGACGGTCGCTCAACCGGTTGCCACTTCGTGCCCGGCCAGCAATTCCTGCGCCCTGACGAGCGCCGATGGGTCGAGGTCGGCCCTGCCGTTGGCAGCACCCGCCTGCATCAACTGCGCTGCGCTGGCGGTCTGCGGCAGCGAGACGCCAAACTCGCGTGCGCCTTGGAGCGCGAGGCCCAGGTCCTTCTGGTGCAGCCGGATGCGAAAGCCCGGTGCGAAGCTGCGCTTGACCATCCGTTCGCCATGCACTTCGAGGATGCGGCTCGCGGCGAAGCCGCCCATCAGCGCCTGGCGCACCTGTTCGAACACCGCTGCATCGCCGCCGCACATGATGGTGAGCGCCGCCGCCTTGGCGCCGACTTCGCCACCCGAGACCGGCGCGTCGATGCAGTCGGCGCCGAGACCGGGCTCATGTCGACGACGATCTTGCTTGTCTTGTTGCCAGGTTCGCCACCGGCTTGCAGCGCTGCGGCAACCCCGTTCGGGCCGAACAGCGAGTGGCCGGCGTTGACCAGGTGCAGCGCCATCGGCGCCCCCATGACGCCGAGGCCGATGAATCCGATCTTCATGTGCAATTCCTTGGGTGGGTGTCGGTGCTGTCAGTACGAGCCCGACTCGGGCGGCGGACTCGGTGCGGCACGCATCCTGGCCATCACCTGCTGCGCGCCGGATGCCATCAGCCGCGCGTCGGAGCTGACGGTGACAAACCGGAAGCCCTTGGCGATGCGCTTGAGCGCGGCCTCGGGCGCGCCGTTGTGGATGCCGGCGACGACGCCGTGCGCCTTGGCGCGGTCGAGGATGTGATCGACGGCTTCGGCGGCTTTCGGGTCCAGGTCGTCGAAGGTCGGTGTGCAGCCGAGCGCGAGCGAGAGGTCCGAGGGGCCGATGTAGATCGCGTCGAGACCTTCCACCGACAGGATGTCGTCGAGGTTGTCGAGCGCCTTCGCGGTCTCGATCATTGCGAAGGCGACGATGGTGTCGTTGGCCTGCGTGGGATAGTCGGTGCCGCCATACAGCAGCGCGCGCACCGGGCCGAAGCTGCGCGTGCCGCGCGGTGCGTAGTGGGTGTAGGCCACCAGCTTCTGCGCGTCTTCGCGGGTGTTGACCATCGGGCAGATCACACCGTAGGCGCCCGCGTCCAGCGTCTTCATCAGGATGCCGGGTTCCAGCCATGGCACGCGCACGACGGGCACGGTGGCGGTGGTCGAAATGGCTTGCAGCATCGTGACCATCGCCTGGTAGTCAACCACGCCGTGCTGCAGGTCGATGGTCAGCGAATCCCAGCCCTGATGGGCCATCGTTTCGGCGGAGAAGCTGTTCGGGATCGCGAGCCAGCCGTTGACGGCGGCGCCACCGGATTTCCAGATCTCACGCAGGCGGTTGGGTCTCATGCGAATGCTCCTGAAGGTTCGTGGTCTGGCGGTCCGGCGCAGGGCGGGTCATCGGTCAAGCGCGGAGCGCTTGGGATCGAACTTCCAGCCCGGAACCAGGTACTGCATCGCCATCGCGTCGTCGCGCGCGCCCAGACCGTGCTGCTTGTAGAGCTGGTGCGCCTTCTCGACTTCCACCATGTCGAGTTCCACGCCCAGGCCCGGCTTCTTCGGCACCTGCACATGGCCGCCGACGATCTGCAGCGGCTCCTTCGTCAGGCGCTGCCCGTCCTGCCAGATCCAGTGCGTGTCGATCGCCGTGACCTTGCCCGGCGCGGCGGCGCCGACATGGGTGAACATCGCCAGCGACACATCGAAGTGGTTGTTCGAATGCGAGCCCCAGGTCAGGCCCCAGTCACGGCAGGTCTGGGCCACGCGCACCGAGCCGGCCATGGTCCAGAAGTGCGGGTCGGCGAGCGGGATGTCCACCGATTGCAGCGCCAGCGCGTGCGTCAGTTGCCGCCAGTCGGTGGCGATCATGTTGGTCGCCGTCGGCAGGCCGGTGGCGCGGCGGAACTCGGCCATCACTTCGCGGCCGGAGAAGCCGTCTTCGGCGCCGCACGGGTCTTCGGCATACGCCACCACGCCGCGCATGTCGCGCATCAGGCGGATCGCGTCTTTCAGCAGCCAGCCGCCGTTCGGGTCGAGCGTGACGCGGGCGGTGGGGAAGCGTTCGTGCAGGGCCGTCACGGCCTCGACTTCGGCCTCACCGCGCAGCACGCCGCCCTTCAACTTGAAGTCGTTGAAACCGTAGCGTTCGCGTGCCGCTTCGGCGAGGCGCACCACGGCTTCGGGCGTCATCGCCACCTCATGGCGCAGGCGCGACCAGGCATCGTGTGCGCCGGGATCGGCAACGTACGGCAGGTCGGTCCGGGCGCGGTCGCCGACGAAGAACAGGTAGCCGAGCATCTCGACCGCATCGCGCTGCTGGCCAACGCCCAGCAGCGCAGCGACGGGCACGTCGAGGTGCTGGCCCAGCAGGTCGAGCAGCGCAGACTCGATGGCCGTCACGGCGTGGATCGCGATGCGCAGGTCGAAGGTCTGCAGGCCGCGGCCGCCGCTGTCGCGGTCGGCAAACTTCGCCTGCGCATCGCGCAACAGGCGCAAGTGGTCGCCGATCGGCTGGCCGACGACCAGCTCGCGGGCGTCTTCCAGGGTCTGGCGAATCTTCTCGCCGCCGGGTACCTCGCCGACGCCGGTGCGACCGGCGCTGTCGGTCAGGATCAGCAGGTTGCGGGTGAAGAACGGCCCGTGCGCGCCGCTCAGGTTGAGCAGCATGCTGTCGCGGCCGGC
>JANOVJ010000633.1:0-4521 GCA_031417295.1 bacterium
TGCCGCCTTGCGTCACCACCAGCGCGGTGTCCTTGCCACCGGCCTCGGGCAGCAGGATGACCATGCCCTGCGGCGGCGGCGGCGTGGCGCAGGCGGCGAACAGTGTCGCTGCACACGCGGCGAGCAGCAGCGCTGTGAGCCCGCGCCGGGCGCTATTCATTCGCCGCCACGACGAACTCGGTGCCGCGCACCGCGAGCGCGGCCGAGGGCGTCCGCAGCGTCATCGCCTGCGGCGATTGCTTGGCGATGCGCCCCGAGATCACCGCCAGCGTGCCGCGTTGAAGCTGGGCATCGAAGCGGCCCTGGCTGGTGGTCGGGTCGAACTCGAAGCGCTCCAGTACGAGCAGGCTGTTCGGCCCGGCCGAAAGCAAGGAGTTGTCGCTCATCGTGATGCCGACCGAACCATCGGCGCCGGTCTTGACCACATCGGCCGGCTCCAGCCGCAGGCCCACCGTGCCGGCCAGCGGCTGGCCCTGGCGCTCGACCGAGACCTGGCCCTTGGCAACCTTGATCTGGCCGATCTCGGCGGCGGACGCGAAAGTGACCCACGCGGTGGTCAGCGCGGCGGCCAACAGCCCGGTGCGACAAGGGTGCGAGATGACGTTCATGCGTGCTCCGATCGGGCGCGGTTGAAGGGTCGAGTGGGGCGGACAGGGCCGAGCTTAACCCTGGCGCGGCGGTCGTCTTGACGGCGCACGACCACTGCGTTGTCGAGGCCCGCATGGCCTGCCTGGTGGACACGACCGCGTTCGTCGAAGCTTTCTGCGCGCGCCACGGCGTCGGCCACGCCGACGCGATGCGCCTGACGCTCGTTGTCGAGGAGTTGTTCACCAACACCGTCGAGCATGGCCATGGCGGCGACTGCGAGGCGCCGGTGCACATCGCGCTCGAGGCCCGGCCCGAGGCGATCGGGCTGCGCTACGAAGACAGCGCGCCCGCCTTCGACGGGCTGAGCGTCGGAGAGCCGGCGAGTGTGGATGCGCCGCTGGAGAGTCGCACCGAAGGCGGGCTGGGCCTGCTGCTGATCAGGCGCTTCGCCACCCACGTGCGCTATGAGCGCGAGGACGGGCGCAACCGGTGGTGGATCGTGCTGCCGCGCAGGCCGTGAACGTTCGCGTCGAGCGCCTTCGATCAATGCCCGAAAAGGCGCTCCATGGTCACGTCGATCACCATCCCGCACAGGCTGTAGAGCAGCGAGCCGATCAGCGCCGCGCCGAAGCTGCGAACCTCGAAGCCGTCGAGCAGGCTGCCCGCCATGTAGAACATCGCGGCGTTGATGACGAACAGGAACAGACCGAGCGTGAGCAGCGTGACCGGCAGTGTCAGCAGCACCAGCAGCGGCCGCAGCAGCGTGTTGAAGAGCCCGATCACGAACGCGGCGAGCAAGGCCGAGCTGAAGCTCAACACCACCACGCCCGAATACAGGTGCGCCACCAGCAACAGCGCAGCGGCCAGAAGCAGCCAGCGAAGAATGATTTTCATGGGCCAAGGATAGCGCCGAAGGCACCTGCATCGCGCCGCGGCATGGCGCGATGCAAGCAGCGCGCGAACCGCCGGCAAGCCTCCGTGCACAGCAGAGTGATGCGAAGCCGCGACAAAAGCTCGATCCATTGGGCAAGAATGGGTGTTTCTCCTATGAAAACAGCTTCTCATTGCCAGACACAGGCAGTACCATCCGCTGCGCAGGAAGAGTGAGGAACCGAGAGCTCATGCGGCTCTCACCCACTCCCCGCACATCAACCACTCACTTGATGGAGAAACTCACAATGGCAACTGCAAAGAAGGCGCCGGCCAAGAAGGCCCCGGCGAAGAAGGCCGCTCCGGCCAAGAAGGCGGCCCCCGCGAAGAAGGCCGCTCCGGCGAAGAAGGCGGCGCCGGCCAAGAAGGCCGCTCCGGCGAAGAAAGCGGCGCCGGCCAAGAAGCGCACGCCGAACGCGGCCTTCATGAAGGCCATGACGCCGAGCGCCGCGCTCGCCGCCATCATCGGTGCCAAGCCGATTCCGCGGACCGAGGTGACGAAGAAGGTCTGGGAGTACATCAAGGCCAACAAGCTGCAAGACGCAGCCAAGCGCACGATGATCAACGCCGACGCCAAGCTGAAGGAAATCTTCAAGAAGGCCCAGGTGTCGATGTTCGAGATGACCAAGCTGATCAACGGCCATCTGAGCTGAAGCGCGCGACGCGGGCCTGGCCCGCGTCAAGAAGAAGCCGGTGTTCACGCACCGGCTTTTTTTTCGTGCCTACCGCTTCGGCTCGGGCAGGCCGAACAACTCGGCCGCGTTGCGCCACGCGATGCGATGCGCCGTCTCGGGCGGCAGGTCGCCAAGCCAGACCCGCGCGGCCTGCATCAGCGCTTCGTAGTCGCTCCAGCGCGCGTTGACCCAGGTGTCGGAGCCGAGCATGAAGCGGGTCGGGAACTCGGCGAACAGCGCCTTCCACGGCGCCGACAAATGGCCGTCGGCGTCGGTCAGGCCGGGCCGGTACGAGAGCTCGCCGAGCAGCGTCGGGTAGCGCCGCATCAACTCGCGCACGCGCTCGACCGGCGCCCCGCCTATGCCGCTGTGGGCCCAGATCAGGCGCGCCGTCGGCGCGTGGGCCAGCAGCAGGTCGATGGCCGGGTCATCCACATGGGCCAGCACCGCGAGGCCCTTGTCCTGCGCCAGGCGCATCAACTTGGCGGCGACCGGCCCGTTGGCATTCGCGCTGTCGTAGAGGTGGAACTCGCCGATGCCGCGGTACGGGCCGGCGGCGGTGCCGCGCGCGAGCTCGTCCTGCACCATCGCATAGATCGTCTCGTCGCCGAACCAGCCCGAGTAGTCGGCGCGGTTGCGGTAGAGGCGGATGAACGGTACGACCGTGACGCCGGCCGCGGCCGTCTGCGCCTGCGCCGCGGCGAGCGACTTCGTGCCCTCGTTCGGCCGGCTGTTGGCGACGATCGCGCGCACCCCGGCGCGCTGCATCCGCGCCAGCACGTCGGCCAGCGGGAAGCTTGTGAAGGCTTCTTCGTTGTAGTGCAGGTGGGCGTCGAACAGCGGGCCGCGGTAGGGCTCGGCGTGAAGGGGCGTGGCGAAGGCTGCGGCGAACAGCAGCACGAGCAGCACCCAAGAGGCCGGGCGAGGCAAGCCGAACATCGATCAGCCGCCGCGCGTGCCGACCAGGCGGCGCTGCACGAAGTCGAGCCGGTCCTGGCCCCAGAAGATCTCGCCGTCAATGACATAGCTCGGTGCGCCGAAGATGCCCATGTCGATCGCCCGCTGGGTGTCGGCGTCGTAGCGCTGCTGGACCGCCTCGGCGCGTGACGCGGTGAGCCGGTCGGTGGGCAGGCCTTGCTCGGCCAGCAGGGCCGAAAGCACGGCCGCGTCGGCGATGTTGCGTTCTTCGGCCCAGACCGCAGTGAGCAACGCGCCGGTGAGCTTCATCGCAGCGGCGCTGCCGTCATTCATATCCACCGCGATGATCAAGCGCGCGGCGTCGTCGGGTGGCACCGGAAAGTGCTTCGGGTGCAGGTTCAGCGGCATCCCGAGCTGCTCGCTGAAGCGCTTCAGTTCGAGCAGCCGGTAGGCCTGGCGCTGCGGCGGGCGCTTCGCGAGCGGCAGGCCGCCCGAGACCGGGAACACCCTGCCGCCGATGTCCACCGGCAGCACGCGCACCGTGGCCCCGGTGGCGGCGGCGATTGCGGCGAAGCGCGCGTGGCCGAGGTACGTCCACGGGGAGACGGGTACGAAGTAGTACTCAACGGTCCGGGTCATGGAAATCACCTTGTTGTGCGGTTTGTGCAGTCTAGCGACCGCACTCCAGCCGTAACAGATGGGCACAACCCGGCTGTCGGCGGCGCTGTGCCGGGCCGCGTTGTTTGCCGATACACCAGCATCGAGGAGTGTCCCCATGAAGAGTCTTGTTGCCCTGACGCTTGCCGCCGTCGCCGTGTCGCCCGCGCTCGCCGCCACCAGCGTCGGCGTCTCGATCGGCATCAACCAGCCTGGCGTCTATGGGCAGGTCAACTTCGGCAACCTGCCGCCGCCGCTGGTGGTCTATCCGCAGCCGGTGATCTATGCGCCACCGCAGGTGCGGGTCATTCAGCAGCCGATTTACCTGTACGTGCCGGTCGGCCACCAGAAGCATTGGGGCCAGCATTGCGGGCACTACAACGCCTGCGGACGGCCGGTGTACTTCGTGCAGGAGACCTGGGTTCGCGAGCGCTACGAGCGTGACGGCGACCACGGCAACGGGCACGGCAATGGCAAGAACAAGAACAAGGGCGACAAAGACTGACGCTCAGCGGCCCAGCAACGGCCGCAGGTAGCGCCCGGTGTGGCTGGCCGGGTTCGCGGCCACGTCCTCCGGCGTGCCGGTGGCGAGCACCGTGCCGCCGCCCGCGCCGCCCTCGGGCCCCATGTCGATGATCCAGTCGGCGGTCTTGATCACATCCAGGTTGTGCTCGATCACGACGATGGTGTTGCCGGCGTCGCGCAACTGGTGCAGCACGCGCAGCAGCAGGTCGATGTCGGCGAAGTGCAGGCC
>JANOVJ010000634.1:0-7007 GCA_031417295.1 bacterium
GTGACGCAACTGATCGCCGACAACGCCTCGCGCATCGAAGGCATCAAGGTCTCGCTGCTCGAAGCGAAGTGGGAGATTGAGCTGCGCCGCCGCCTGCCCGCGGGCGTGAAGATGTACACCGGCGACGACTTCAACTATGCCGAGCTGATGGCCGGCGACGCGCCCGGCACGGGCGGCACGGGCGGCCACGCGAGGCAGTTTTCGCACGGCCTGCTCGGCATCTTCGACCCGATCGCGCCGGTGGCCGCGCTCGCGCTGCAGGCGCTGGCGAGCGGCAACGGCTTTCGCTACCGTGAGCTGCTCGACCCGACAGTGGCGCTGTCGCGCGAGATCTTTCGCGCGCCGACGCGGCACTACAAGGCCGGGGTCGTGTTCATCGCCTGGCTGAACGGCCACCAGGACCACTTCTCGATGGCCGGCGGCCTGCAAGCGGCGCGTGGCGTGGCCCACTACGCCCGCGTGTTCGAGCTCGCCGATGCCTGCGGTGTGCTGGCCGACCCGGAGCTGGCGATGCTGCGGATGAAGCGCTACCTGTTCGTGGCCGGCGGCATCAGCGCCTGAACGACGGCCAGCGCCAGGCCATCCCGCGCATCGGCGCGGCGCCGTCGTTCGCGAGGGCCGCTACTTCCCGCCCTCCCGGTACGGCGCCGCCTCGTCCAGCACCATCCGGTAGCCCGAGGTTCCCATCACGGTATCGCTGATGCCGGTGCGCAGCGTCCCGCTGGCCCACATCGCATCCATGGTGCGGAAGCCCTTGATCGGCTTTGCCGAAGTGACATGGATGATCTGGTTGGCCGGCGGTGGCGGGGTGTGGATGCAGGCGCCGAAGTAGGGTACGAGCAGGAACTCGCGCATCTGCTGGTCGCCCTCGGCCTCCAGCGGCACCACGAAGCCGGCGATGCGGACGCGCGTGTCGTTCACCGAGGGCTCGGTGGGGGCGGTGTCGAAGGCGCGCTTCAGGCGTTCCAAGGCTTCATTGGCGCGCGGGTCGCCGTCGCGCAGCATGCCGAGCTTCAGGTCCTTGAACTCCTTCATCGGGTCCCAGTCCTTGGGCACCAGCGCGTCCCAGTTGACGAGCTTGTAGTCGCTCTTGGCAGGTGCCTGCGGCTTGACGGCCGGCGCGGCCGGCGCGGCGGGCGCCAGCTTGTCGCCGACGCGGTAGCCGGCCGTGGCTGCGGTTTTGGGTATGGCCGTGGGTGCCGTCTTCGGCGCCGAGGCGGCCGGGCTCGCCGCCTGCGACGGCGTGTTGACGGTGGCAGCGCCCAACACCGTGAAGGCGAGGGCGGCGATCGAATGTGAGGCGTTCATGCTTGTCCCTTGTTCTTTGGCTACAGCTTGGGCGTCAGCCCGTCGGCCAATGCCAGCCGGCACGCACGCCAGGCCGGGATGCCGCCGGCCAGCACACCGGCCATGACCACCCATCCCAGCAGCGTCCATTCGCCGGCCGTGCCCACGCCGACGCGCAGCGCGAGCCCGTAGGCCTGTTCCAGCCAGCCGCCGCCGAGCAACGCCGCCAGCGCCAACAACAGCACACCGAGTGCCGCGCCAGCCAGCGTGCAGACCAGGCTCTCGATCAGCAGCAGCGCCGCAATGTGGCGCGGCCCGGCGCCCACCGAGCGCAGGATGGCCAGCTCGCGCCGCCGCTCGTTCAGGCTTGCCAGCACCACCGCGACCATGCCCGCCAGCCCGACCACCACGATCATGGCCGACACGGCGAGCAGCGTGCGCTCGACCACGCCCACCACCTGCCACAACTGATCCAGCGCCACGCCGGGCAGCACCGCCAGCAGCGGCTCGCCGGGAAAGTCGTCGATCGCGCGCTGGACCTTGAACACCGCGCCGCGGCTCTTCAGGCCGACCAGCATGGCCGTGATCTGCTTCGGCTGCAGATCGAACTTGCGCACGAACTCGGGCGGGATCGCCAGGCCGGGGATCGGTGCGCCGGCCTGCCAATCGAGGTGAATGGCCTCGATCGCGGGCAGGCTGATGTGCACCGTGCGGTCCACCGGCGTGCCGGTGCGGGCCAGGATGCCGACCACGGTGAACGGCTTGTCGGCGTGTTCGGGCAAGCCCGCACCACCCACGCTGCCCGCGCCGTGGCTGAGGGTGATGCGCTGGCCGAGCGCGTAGTCGAGCGACTGCGCCACGTCGGCGCCGAGCACGGCTTCGAACACGCCGTCCACCGTGCCAGCGAAGGGCCGGCCCGCAGTGACGGCGAGCGGGCGCTGGTAGCCGTAGCGAAAGTGCTCGAAGTAGCCGACGCTGGTGCCGAGCACGGCAAAGCCGCGGTGCGAGTCGCCCAGCGAGAGCGGCACGGCCCACGCCACCGCCGGGTTCGCGGCCACCGCCTCGAAGCTGCTCCAGCGCACGTTGTTCGTTGCCTCGCCGAGGCGGAACACGGCGTACAGCATCAGTTGCACCGGGCTCGTCCGGGCGCCGACGACGAGGTCGGTGCCGGAGACGGATTGGGCGAAGCTCTCCCGCGCCGCGGTGCGCGCGCGTTCGACGCCGAGCAGCATCGTCACCGCCAGCGCGATCGCGACGACGGTGAGGCCGAGCGTGGCGCGGCGGTTCCACGCGCTCGCCAGCGCCAGGCGCATCAGATGCGTCATGACAGCCCCTCGTCCACGGAGTACCGTGGTCGATCCCCCAAGGGGATGCGGGCCGGCTTGGGAGCGGCCCGGCGCTCGGCCCGCGATGAGTCGGTTGATCCGGGGCGGCTCATGCGCCGGCCTCCGCGCTCGCGGCCGCAGCGTTGACTTCTTGCAGCGCCAGCTCGCGCGTGAAGTGCGGCGCCAGCCGCCGGTCGTGGCTGACGAAGAGCAGGCTCGCGTTCGATGCCGCGCACTCGGCCAGCAGCAGGTCGAGAAAGCGGTCTTGCCGCTCGGCGTCGAGCGCCGACGTGGGCTCGTCGGCAATCACGAGTTCGGGCCGGCCGATCAGCGCCCGCGCCGCCGCGACGCGCTGTTGCTGGCCGACCGAGAGCTGCGTTACCGGCCGCTCGGCCAGCGCGGGCGAAAGGTCCAGCGCGTGCAGCAGGCGGGCCGCCTCGGCGTGCATCTCTCCGCCGCAGCGCGCACGCCGCCGGGCCGAGAAGCGGCACGGCAGCAGCACGTTGTCGATCACGCTCAGGTAGGGCACGAGGTTGAACTGCTGGAACACGAAGCCGATGTGATCGACCCGGAAGCGGTCACGCGCCGCGCTGCCCAGCGCGCCGAGCAGCGTGGCGCGGTGGTCGATGGTGATGCGCCCCCTGCCCTGCTCGGCCACCAGCCCACCGCCCCGCAGCCCGAGCAAGGTGCGCTTGCCGCTGCCGCTGGGGCCGTGGATGAAGATGCGCTCACCGGCGCCGACCGCGAGGTGGGCGATGTCCACCGCGGGCCGCTGGCGGCGGTTCCAGCGAAAGCGCAAGTGCTCGACCTCGATCAACGGTGCGCTGCTCACCAGGCGACGCTCCGCGTGCCCGCCGACAACACCGCCGACGACTGGCCGCGCGGGCCGGCCACCTGCACCTTGAGCACGCGCAAGCCGGGAAAGGCCTGCATCAGGCCGACATCGAGCCCCTTGAGTTGCGCCGGTGCGTCGCAGCGCCAGCGAAACGTGGCGTCGAGGTCGGCGTGCTCCGCGCCGCTCGCGGCGTCGGCGCGGGTGCCGGCAGCGGGCTGCGGGTTGCCGATCAGCGCGGCCGGCAGCGTCGGTGCGGCGATCTCGACGCCGGCTGGCGTGCAGCGCGCCGCCGCGGTCGGGGTGAACAGGCGCTGAGGCTGCCGCAACTTGGCGGCCATCTCGCGCACGCTGGCGCGTTGCCTCTCGGTGTTCGGCGCGTGCTCGAAGCCGAGCAGGTTGTCGAGCGGGCTTTCGAGCGTGACTTCGAGTTGTGCGCCGTCCGCGACGATGCGCAACACGGCCGCGCCGTGGACATGGGCACCCGGTTCGGCGGCGAACGCGCCCAGCGCCAGCAGTGGCGTGAGCGCGGCGAGTGCGAGGCCAGCAGCGCGGCGGCAGTGCCGCGGCGAGCGAGGGCAGGACGGTGACATGAAGGCGGGGCTCCGGCGAGGCGGCTTGCAGCGGACGGCCTGCATGCAGGCGGTAGCCCGCGGCGGCGGGCCGGGGCGCTGGGGTGAGGCGTTGCCGCGGGCCGCCAAGGCGCCGCGCACACAGCGCGTCAGGCCAGGCGGGGCGGGGCTCGGCTTCGGTAGGCGCCCGGCGCGCCACCGACGAGGGCCGCGATGCCACGCTGAAGCGGCGAGGTGGCTTCAGGCGCGAGCGACCTTGCCGCCGCGCAACCCGTGTCGAAGGCCGGCGAGTCGAGTGCCGCGATGTCGAGGCAGGCGTCGCAGAGCTGTGTCTGCGGCATCCCGGCCAGTTGCTCGGCCGCGTGTCCCAGCCGGTGCAACGCGCCGAACTGCTGCACCGCCACGAGCAGCAAGGCCAGAAACAGGCGCGTCGCCCAGCGTTGAAAAATCATGCAACGAGTATAGGAACGCGCTGAGCGGCACCGAAATGCCGCAGCGCCGGGGAGGGAGATCGCCTCAGCGGCGTGCTGGGCAATCTGTCGGCACCCGGCCCAGGCCCCAGCGCGCCTCGAACGCCGGCGCCCTGGCGCCGCTATGCGACGCCGCCTGCGGCAGGGCCGGCGGCGTCGTCCGGCGCGTCGTCGGGTGCGAAGCAGTCGGCGAAGGTGAAGTACAGCGAGGCGTAGAACACGGTCGAGAACAACAGCCCGGCCGGGATCGCCGCCATCGCGATCAACTGGGCCTGCCCCAGCAGCGCCGCCAGCAGGTTCGCGACCATGCCGAACAGCAGGATCGCGCCGCCCCAGGCCAGCGCAAAGACCGTGAACGCGCCCAGGTTGCGCCAGCACGCCACGGTGCTGAAAAACAGCGCCTTGCCCACGCCCTGGTTGCTCCAGTGCAGCAGGGCCGGCGCGTGCCAGAACGGCAGCGAGAGCAGCGAGGCCAGGCCAAAGCGCAGCAGCAGGCCGATCTGCAACTGCGGGTCGGCCAGCAGCGCGGCGATGGCCGCAGCGTCTTCCTTGCCGCCCGCCATGGCCTCTTGCAAGGCTTCAAACTTGCCGCCGTCGGCGAAGTCGCTGAGCCCGATGATGACCACGCTGGCCACCGCGTAGGCCAGGCCCATTTGCAGCAGCGCAATGCTGCGCGGCCGACTGACGCGAAACGGCGCGACGAACACGCTCGGCCCTGGCGGCTGGCCTTGCAGCGCACCCTGGGTGGCGAGCATGAACGCCAGCGTCACCAGCGGCAGGGCGGCCAACAGCAGCAGCGGGCCGACCCACGGAATCAGCATCGCCAGCAGGCCGAAGAACAGAAAGCTCGTAAACAGCGCCGCGAACGCAAGCGGCCGCTTGAAGAACACGCTGAAGCCGCGGCGCACCCAGAGCGCGCCTTGCCGGGCCGGCACCAATTGCAGTTTCATGGGGGTCTCGGGCCGGTCAGAGCTCAGGGTGCCACGGCGCGCGCACGCGCTCGCGCAGCACGCGCTCGAAGTGGGTCGGGTCGTGCGCGGTCAGCACGGCGGCGTCGCGCGGCAGGTGCAGGTCCCAGAGGCGGGAGATCCAGAAGCGCAGCGCCGCGCCGCGCATGAGTGCCGGCAGCAGCCGCGCTTCGGCGCCGCTGAGCGGGCGCACCGCGTGGTAGGCCTGGACGAAGGCGCTGGCACGGTCTTCGGCGAGGAGGCCGCTGTCGAGCGCGATGCACCAGTCGTTCAGGCACACGGCGATGTCGAACAGCAGGGCATCGACGCCGGCGAAGTAGAAGTCGAACAGGCCACCCAGCACGTCGCCCTCGGGCGTGGCGTCGAACATCACGTTGTCGCGGAACAGGTCGGCGTGGACCGTGCCGCGCGGCAGGCCGGCGTGCGCGCTCGACGCCGCCACCTGCTGCTGGAATGCGAGCTCGCTCTCGATCAGCGCGCGCTGCGACGCGCTCAGGAACGGCAGCACGACGGGCACCGTCTCTGCCCACCACGCCAGCCCGCGCAGGTTGGGCTGGGTGCGTTCGAAATCGCTGCCGGCAAGGTGCATCCGCGCCAGCACCGCGCCGACCGTTGCGCAGTGCGCCGCGTCGGGGGCCAGACGGTGGCTGCCGCGCAGACGGTCGACCATCGCCGCAGGCCTGTCGCACACGCGGTGGAGGATTTCGCCCGCCGCGTCGGCCTTCGGCCCTGGCACTGGAATGGCGCGATCGGCCAGGTGTTTCATCAGATGCAGGTAGAACGGCAGTTGCTCGAACGAGAGCCGCTCGAACAGCGTCAACACGTAGCGGCCGGTCGTGGTGTCGCAGAAGTAGTTGGTGTTCTCGATGCCCGAGGCGCAGCCCTCCATCGCGACCAGCGTGCCCAGGTTCAGGCGTGCGACCAGCGCGGCCGCTTCGGCCCGCGGCACCTCGGTGTACACGGCCATCAGAACGAAAACACGCGCCAGACGCGCTGGCCTGCCGCGCCGCGCCGCGAGTCGGTGCCCGGGGAAAGGTCTCGCGACGGGTCGCCCACGTGAATCTCGTAGGTGCTGGCCAGAGGCCCCTTGGTGGTGACGACGACGCTGCGGGTCTGGCCGCGCACGTTCAGTTGCTCGACATGGTTCAAGTCGTCGTCGATCACGGTGCGCTGCACGTTCGGTTCGGGCACGTTGGGTTTGGCGGCAGATCCGGGCTCGACAACGGGATCGGCCGCATACGCCGACGCGGTGAGCAACAGGGCAGCGGCGGCAAAGCAGGGCGCGGTTTTCATGCTGGCCTGATTGTAGGCAGAGCCATGGGATCACCGGGTCGGGTCAGGGAGTCAGGCTGCTTCGACCATTGTTTTGTGCGGGGAGGTCGGGCGTGCAAAGGCGCGTGTTTCCTCGACCAGAAAACTCAACGGTAGAGCGCGGCGGGGGGGGGGCGCCGGGGGGGGGGGGTTGGGGGGGGGGGGCCCCACACCCCGTGGGGGGCCGCGCCCGGACCCCCCCCCGGGGCCCCCCCCCGCGCGCCCCCACCCCCCCCGGCCCG
>JANOVJ010000635.1:0-9330 GCA_031417295.1 bacterium
GACCGAGCGCCAATACGAGCCTTCGCTGATGAACAGCATCGCCACCGCGGCCACGCAGGCGAGCGGAAAGACGAACCGGCTGCGCTTGACGGCGGTGAGAACGTCCATGCTCAATGCGTGTTGGAAAACGTGGGATCATCCGCCGGGAAGGACGCCCACAAACCATGATTCGAATTGCGATCGTTGACGACCACGCCATGGTGCGCGTCGGGCTGCGCCAGTTCTTCGCCGACCAGATCGACTTTGAAGTCGTCGCCGAAGCTGCCAACGGCCGCGACGCGCTCGACATCGTGCGCAAGGTCGAGGTCGACGTGGTGGTGATGGACATCTCGATGCCCGGCCAGAGCGGCGTCGATGCGCTGGCCGCCATCCGCGCCCGCGCGCCCGACCTGCCGGTGCTCATCTTGTCGGGCTTCGCCGAGGAGCACTACGCGACCACCTTGCTGCGCCAAGGGGCCAGCGGCTACCTGAGCAAAGACTGCGACCCCGAAGAAATCATCAAGGCGATCCGCACCGTCTACCGCGGCCGCAAGTACATCACCGCCGGCGTGGCCGAGCGCCTGGCCGACAGCTTGAGCAGCGGGGGCGACAAGCCGCTTCACGAGCACCTGTCGGAGCGCGAATTGCAGGTCTTCCTGCGCCTGGCCAAGGGCGAGACGATCGGCCACATGGCCGAGAGCATGTCGCTCAGCGTCAAGACCGTGAGCACCTACCGCACCCGGGTGATGGAGAAGATGAAGCTCGAGTCCAACAGCGACCTGACGTACTACGCGCTGAAGAACGGGCTGATCCAGTAGCGCGCTGCATTCACGACAGCGCGCCATGGCCGCTGTTGCCGGTGTCGCCAGCGGCGAGCCGGTCGCAATACAGAATCAGCGCCTCGATCTCGTTCGATTTGTCGAACACCCGGTCGGCACCCAACTCCAGGCATTTGCGCCGCATGTCGGGCGTGGCGTAGTTGCTCAGCACCACCAGCTTGTGCCGCTGCGTGAGCCCGGTCGCAGCGCGCAATACGCCGAGGCCGGAGCCGCCCTTGAGGAAGATGTCGACGATCACCAGGTCGAACCGGCTTTCCGGCCGCGCAAGCCACTGCGACGCGGTGGTTTCGTCTTCGGCCGTGCCCACCACTTCCACCGGCACGAGTTCTTCGAGCGTCGCGATCAGGTTCTCGCGGATGACCGGGCTGTCTTCGACGATGTAGGTCTTGAGCCTGGGCATGGAGGGTCGTTGGGTGATGGCGCGCTGCGGCCGCTCGTTCGACGCGGCCCCGGCATGATATTGAATGCCGCAGCGAACTGGCGCGCGCGAACGGCCTGACACGAAGCCGCCGGTTCGAGTGTGCCTTTGGAATTGCGTGGGCGCCATCGGTGTCCGCTCTGTCGCGTTGTAGGAAGTGTCCTACAACGTGGCCTCGGCCTGAAGCTGCGGCCCGGTGGCGCGGGCCTCGACCCGGTGCCCGGCCACGGGGCCGAGCAGCGTCACGTCGGGGCTCATCCAGACCATTCTTGCCGGGCCGAAGATGGTCGCGAAGGCCACGTCTTTCGCGTCTGAGCCGGTGGCCACGCGGACCACATGCTCCACCGGCGCCATCCGTGACGGATCGAACAGCACCCAGCGCCCGCCGAGCCAGGCCTCGAAGATGGCGTGAAAGTCGGGCGGCGGATCGGCAAACCAGGTGTAGCCGCAGACCAGCCGGGCCGGGATGTTGAGCGCGCGGCAGAACGTGACCGCCAGGTGCGCGAAGTCGCGGCACACGCCCTGGCGCTGCATGAACACGTCGCGGGCGGTGGTGGTGGCGTTGGTCTGGCCGATGCTGTATTCGATGTTGGCGTGAACCCAGTCGGCGATCGCCTGCACGCGGGCGTAGCCGCGCGGCAGCGCGCCGAAGAGTTCGAGTGCGGCCGGCGCCAGGTGGTCGGATTCGCAATAGCGCGTGGGCAGCAGGAAGTGCATCACATCGTCGGGAATTTCGTGCACCGGCACTTCGGGCGCGGCCAGGTCGGGCGCTTCGAAACGGCGCTCGACCAGCGCGCGGTAGTCGAGCGTCAGCGTGCCTGGCTGGGCCTGCAGGCGCAGGAAGCGGTTGCCGGACGCGAACTCGGTGAAGGTGCGGCAGGGCGTGAACGGCTCGATCGTCAGGCTCTCTTGCAGCACCGCCTGGTCGGGCGTCATCGCGGCATGGATCTGGAACACGAAGTCGCAGACCGTGTCGAGCTGGTACTGCAGCCTGCTGTCGATCTGGAGGCGGGCACTGCCGGCCAGCGGCATGGCCGCGCCGTTGGCCGCGTTGTGGGCCGCGTTGTGGGCCGCGTTGTGAGTGAAGGCAGGCGTGTCGGTCATGCGCCATTGAACCCGGGTCGGGCGCCGCGGCCCATCGGTGGGCGCGACTCGCTGGCGTAGGACGAGGCCGCGCGCTGGCGCCAGGCGTAGGACAACGACCACGGCGATTGCCGGCCCCGTCCGCTGGGCAGGCTGCGCGGGGCTTCGCACACTGGGGGCCTGTTCACTGTCCCTTGAGGAGACTTCCATGAAAGCCAGGCAAAGACTCTCGTTCGCCGCCACAGTCGCGGCGCTTTTGATCGCCCTCGGCGGCTGCGCCGGCATGTCGCAGCAGGAAAAGGGCACGGCCGTGGGGGCAGGCGCCGGTGCGATCGGTGGTGCTGTGCTCACGGGTGGCAGCGCGATCGGCACCGTCGGTGGCGCGGTGGTGGGCGGCGTGATCGGCAATCAGGTCAGCAAACCGAAGAAGGACGAATGAGCGCGCCGGTGCGGGGCGCGTTGGCGCTGGTAGCGGCGCTTGCGGTGGGCCAAGCTTCGGCACAGATCACGTTCTACGAACGCGAGCAATTCGAAGGCCGCTCGTTCAGCACCCGCCAGGCGATCGGCGACTTCGCGAACCACGGCGTCAATGATCGCGCTTCCTCGGTCGCGGTGACGCACGACCGCTGGGAGGTCTGCGAAGACGCCCGCTACAGCGGCCGCTGCGTGGTGCTGCGGCCGGGCCGCTACCCGTCGCTCGCGGCGATGGGGCTGAACAACCAGGTGTCGTCGGTGCGCGAGGTCAAGCGCGACGCGCGGATCGACGACAACCGCTACGCGCCCATGCCCCAACCGGCGCCCGTCTACGCCTACCGTCGGCGTGCCAATGAGCGGCTGTACGAGGCCAACGTGACGGCGGTGCGGGCGGTGGTCGGGCCGCCGGAGCAGCGCTGCTGGGTCGAGCGCGAACAGGTCGCGGCGCCAGCGCCACCGGCCATCAACCTGCCGGCGGCCATCGCCGGCGCGGTGTTCGGGGGTGTGCTCGGGCACCTGGTGGGCGGCGGGCGGGGCCAGGACCTGGCCACGGCCGGCGGCGCGGTCGCCGGTGCGGCGCTCGGCGCCAACATCGGGCGCGACAGCGCCGGGCAGCAGGTGGTGACGCAGAACGTGCAGCGCTGCACCGACAAGCCGAACCAGGCCCGGCCCGATTACTGGGACGTGACCTACCACTTCCGCGGCCAGGACCACCGGGTCCAGATGGCCGCGCCGCCCGGCCCCACCGTCACCGTCAACGGCGAGGGCGAGCCCCGCGCTTGAGCGGGCTCGCCGATCCGGGCAGATCTTCTTTCCTTCACTCCAACCTCCAAAGGTCATTCATGAACCAGCCCTTCAACTTCAAGACCGCGCTGCTCGTTGCCGCCTTTCTGGCCGCGCCACTCGCCCACGCGGCACCGATGAGCCAGGCCGACTACGACAGCGGCAAGACGCGCATCGGCGCCGACTTCAAGACCGACAAGGCGGCCTGCGGCACGCTGGCCTCCAACGCCAAGGACATCTGTGTCGAGGAGGCCAACGGCAAGGAAAAGATTGCCCGTGCCGAACTCGAAGCCGGCCACAGTGGCAAGGCCGCCGACCAGAACAAGGTGCTGGTCGTGAAGGCCGAAACCGCCTACGCGGTGGCCAAGGAAAAGTGCGACGACCTGGCCGGCAATGTCAAGGACGTGTGCGTCAAGGAAGCCAAGGCGGTCGAGGTCAAGGCGCTTGCCGACGCGAAGCTTGGCAAGCAGATCGGCGAAGCCACCACCGAAGCCGCGGACGACAAGCGCGACGCCAACTACAAGGTGGCGACCGAGAAGTGCGATGCGCTGGCCGGCGATGCGAAGGCCGGTTGCCTGTCTGCCGCCAAGACGAAGTTCGGCAAGACTTGAACGCTGCCCCCCGCGCGCTGCGACGAACGGCGTCGGCGGGGATGCGATAGATGTCGCTGGCCCAATGGTCGTTGTTCGTCGGCGCGTTGCTGGTGACGATGGTGCTGGCCGGCACGCTGCTGCAGCGCCTGCCGCTCAGCAGCGCGATGGTCTACCTCGCGCTGGGCTGGCTGCTCGGCCCGAGCGTGGCCGACGTGCTGCGCCCCGACCCCAACTTGCACGCTGAATGGCTGGAGCGGCTGGCCGAAATCGGCCTGCTGATCTCGCTCTTTGCGGTCGGGCTGCGCCTGGGCGTGCCGCTGCGAGACCGGCGCTGGCGGCTGCCGTTGCGCCTCGCTTTGGCGTCGATGACGGCGATGGTCGCGATGGTTGCTGCCGTCGGGGTGTGGTGGCTCGGCCTGCCGCTCGGCGCGGCGGTGCTGCTGGGGGCGATCCTGGCGCCGACCGATCCGGTGCTGGCCTCCGACGTGCGCGCAGAACCCGGGCCCAACCCCGACCGCATCGGTTTCAGCCTCGCCGGTGAAGGCGGGCTGAACGACGGCGCGGCGTTTCCGTTCGTGATGCTCGGCCTCGGCTTGCTCGGCCTGCACGATCTGGGCTCGAGCGCCGCCCGCTGGTGGACGATCGATCTGTTGTGGGCGCCCGTCGGCGGGGTCGCGATCGGCGGCCTGCTCGGGGCGGCAACGGGGCGGCTGGTGGTCTACCTGCGCAGCCGTCACGACGAAGCGGTCGGGCTCGACGGCTTTCTCGGCCTCGGCCTGGTGGCCATGGCCTATGGCATCGCGCAACTCAGCCTGGCCTCCGGCTTCCTCGCCGTGTTCGCAGCCGGCCTGGCGCTGCAACGCGTGCGGGAGCGGCCGCGTGCGCACACCCGGCCGCTGCCGCCCGCGGCCGCGTCGCAAGGGCATTCCTACGAGACGCTGGCGACGCACTCGCACCACGCCAGCGCGACCATGCGCGACTCGGTGCAACTTTTCAACGCACGCCTGGAGAAGCTGGCCGAACTGGCGCTGGTGCTGGTGGTCGGGGCGATGCTGGCCTATGCGCGGCCGCTGCCCGCGGCGTGGTGGTTCGTTCCGCTGCTGCTGCTGGTGCTGCGGCCGCTCTCGGTGCTAGCGGCGACGGTGGGCGAAGGCCTGGCCGCACCGCAGCGCACGATGATCGGCTGGTTCGGCATCCGCGGCATCGGCTCGGTGTTCTACCTGTTGTTCGCGCTGCGCCACGGTGTGGATGGCAGCGTTGCCGACACCTTGGTGACGCTCACGTTGTGGACGGTGGTGGCCTCAATCGTGGCCCACGGCATCAGCGCGCAGCCGATGATGCAAAGCTACATCGGCTGGCGCACGCGAGCCCGGGCTCGGGCGCGGCGCGGCGTGTCGCCCAGGCGCCCCTGAACCCGCCCCGCTCCGGCTGGGCTACGGGCGAGAGATCCGCGTCACTGCGGTACGGCCTAGAACGTATACCGCCCCGTCGGCGCCAACCAGCAGATCGACCGGTGCCGCCGACAGGCTGGCGAAGTCGTACGCCGCGTTGTTGCGCGCCAGGTCGATCCGGCCGATGAACTGCCGCACGTAGTCGGCGAAGTAGTAGTTGTTGCGGTAGGCAGACGGAAAGCTGCCGCTGAAGCCGCCGCTCGGGTAGAAGGCCCCGCCGACGATCGCATAGCCGAAGAAGAAGCCGCCCAGCCCGGTGCCGGGCGGGGTGGTCTCGGCATGGGCATAGGTGAACAGCGGGGCTGTGATGCCGGCGGTCACGTTGTCGGGGCCCTCGGAGCCGGGCCAGCCGTAGTTGGCGCCCGATGCACCGAGGTTGACTTCTTCCCAGGTGTCCTGGCCGACGTCGTTGACGTGGATGCGGCCGGTCAGCGGCTGCACCGCGAAGGTGAACGGGTTGCGCAGGCCATAGGCCCAGATCGCGCGGGCCAGGCCGGTCTGGGTGGCGTAGAACGGGTTGCTGGCCGGGATGCTGCCGTCGGCGTTGAAACGCAGCAGCTTGCCGAAGGGCTGGCTCAGGTCCTGCGCCAGGTTGCTGCGCTTGTTGTCGCCGACGCCGACATACAGCTTGCCATCGAGCCCGAAATGGATCGCGCCGCCGTTGTGGAATTTCGCCACCAGCGGCGGCAGGTCGAACAGCACGAGCTCGCTGCCGGCCACGGCGGTGTCGCCATTGGCGGTGAAGCGGCTGACGCGGTTGTGGGCGCCGCCCGCCGGCGAGGTGTAGTGGAGGTAGAGGTGGCCGTTGTTCGCAAAATCCGGGTCGGGCGTGACGCCGATCAGGCCGCGTTCTCCGTTCGAATCGACCGTGAGCTGGATGAAGGGTGCTGCCAACAACACGCCCGCCTTGATGACGCGCAGCGCACCGCCCTGTTGGGCCACGAGCAAGCGGCCATCGGGCAACTCGGCGAAGGCAGTGGCGCCAACGAGGCCAGTCACCCAGGCCTCATTGCGCGTGAAGCCCGCGGGCACCGGCCGGCTGCCGCCGAACCGCACCGTGGCCGTGGACCAGCCCGAGACGTTGCCGGCGGCGTCTTGTGAACGGGCTCGCACCAGGTGCTGGCCGGAGGTGTAGCGCTCGGTGTCCAGCGACAGGCTGTACGGCGGCGCGGTGTCGGGGCTGCCCACTTGCGCGCCGTCAACCTGGAAGGTCACGCTCTGGACACCGGTGTCGTCGGTGGCGGTGGCCGTGAGGGCGATCGTGCCGGTCAGGCCGGCGGCGAACTTGACCGGGGCGGTCAGCTTGACGGTCGGTTTGGTCGTGTCCAGCGCCGGCGGTCCGTCGGCGCCGGGCGGCGTGTTCGCGCGCAGGGCGCCGGGCGTGTTGGCGGCCGACGCGCCGTCGGCCGCGTTGGCATCGGCGCTGTTGGCCTGCTGGGTGAGCGCTGCGGGCGCATCGGCGCTGCCGCCGCCGCACGCGGCGAGCAGCGTCACGAGCGATATCACGAGCAACGTCACGGGCAACGTCCCGAGCCGGCCTGTCGCGCGGCCTCGAATGGCAGTCAGATCACTCATGCTGTTTCTCCGGTTGGGCGGGGGCGATGGCAGCGCCCCGGGCTGCTCGATTCTGAAGCGGGATTGGCGATCGATGTGTGGGCTGGCGCACATAAGCACGAGCGCTCGGGTGCCGGGCAGGTGCGTCTCCCTCGTCCGGATGCGGTGCAGCCGGCTCAGCGGGCCGCCAGCAGGGCAACCACTTCAGTGTGCCCGGATTTCAGCGCGATGTCTGCCGCGGTGAGGCCGCGCAAGTCGCGCCGGTCGCGGTCGGCGCGACGCGACAGCAGCAGCGTCACGGCCCCTGCGTGGCCCTGGCCAGCGGCCCACATCAGCGCGGTGAGTTGGTTCTCGTAGACCGCGTCGACCGGCACGCCGCGGTCGAGCAGCAGCGCCAGTACCTCCACCTGCCCCTGGCCCGCGGCGTACACGATGGCCGGTTTCTTCATGCGGTCGAGCGGGCCGGTGAGCGCGCCCGCGTCGAGCAGCTTGCGCGCCAGCGGCGCGTGGCCGCCGTAGCTCGCCGCCATCAACGGCGTCACGCCTTCAAGCGAGGCCAGGTTCACCTCGGCGCCTGCTGCCAGCAGCGCCGCGGCCAGCGCGTCGTGGCCCTTCTCGGCGGCCAGCAGCAGCGCCGTCTTGCCGAGCCGGTTGCGCGAGTTCGGCGCCGCTCCCTGCGCCAGTGCCCGCTCGACGGCGGCCAGATCGGCCTGGCGGGCCGCGACCAGGAGCTGCGCGTTCAGGCTCAGGTTGGTGGCCGTTTGCGCCGACACGGGGGCCAGCGAAAACAGGCCCAGCAAGGCGATGGTGCAAATGGCATGAGGGCTCATGGCGGTCTCCGGCAGGTGTGATGACGAGCGGGTCGGCACCAGGGCAAAGGCGCGCGGCGGGCCCTGTCCATTTGGCCCGAGCGGGCCTATGCTTGCCAGCGAGGAAACGCGCGCCTGGCGGCTCTGGCCTCTGCGGCATGCGAACTGGCCTCGCCGCCGCACTGCGGCGTGACGATGTGGTTCCGATACCAACAACAACCGCACAAGGAGACCTCGATGCATTGCAACCGTTCCGCAGGGGCAGGCCGGCGTACCGCGCTGGCCGTGGCTGTTTCATGGGCCGCGCTCAGCGCCCAGGCGCAAGAAATCCAGGGCGGCGCCGCGCCCACGGGCACGCCGGTGCCGAAGAGCATTTCGGTGTCGCAGGCCCGGCTCGATGGCGCCGACAAGGACGGCGCGAACTTCCTCCACTCGAACATGAACTACGCCCAGACCCGGTACTACCCGGCGGCGCAGATCAACACCACCAACGTGGCCAGGCTCAAGCCGGCGTTCATCTTCCAGACCGAAGTGCTGGAGTCGATGGAGACGGCGCCGATCGTGGTCGACGGCATCATGTACATCACCACGTCGTACAACCACGTCTACGCGCTCGATGCGGTGACGGGCAAGGAGTTCTGGCACTACAAGCACAAGATGGGGCCGGTGACCACCTACTGCTGCGGCCCGAACAACCGCGGCGTGGCGATCATGAACGACCGGCTCTACATGGGCACGCTCGACGCGCGGCTGGTCTCGCTCGACGCCAAGACCGGCAAGGTGCTGTGGCAGACGCAGATCGCCGACCCGGAGCTGGGCTACTCGGAAACGATGGCCCCGGTGGCGGTGAACGGCAAGGTGCTGATCGGCACCAACGGCGGCGAGTACGGCGTGCGCGGCTTCGTCAAGGCCTTCGACGCCAACGATGGCAAGCTGCTCTGGACTTTCCATGCCATCCCCGAGAAGGGCCATGAAGGCGTGTGGGCGGTGAACGATGCGACCGGCCGCAACATGCTGCGCGACATCGCGGCCGAGAAGGCGCAATTGGCCAAGCAGGGCGGCGATTTCTACAAGACGCTCGGTGGCGGGGTCTGGATGGCACCGGCGATCGACACGGAAGCCAACACCGCGTTCTTCGTGGCCGGCAACCCCAGCCCCGACCTCTACGGCGCCGAGCGGCCGGGCGACAACCTCTACACCAACTCGATCATCGCGGTCGATCTGAACAGCGGCGCCTACAAGTGGCACTACCAGTACATCGCCCACGACGTGTGGGACCTCGACGCGGTTTCGCCGGTGATCCTGACCGAGGCCAAGGGCAAGGACGGCAAGATGCGCAAGGTGGCG
>JANOVJ010000636.1:0-3433 GCA_031417295.1 bacterium
GGACTTCGAGATCCGCGACGTCGACCTGTTCGCCAAGCCCGAAGACATCGCGCTGATGAACCCGTACAACGAGGTGCCGATCCTGGTCGAGCGCGACCTGATCCTGTACGAGTCGCACATCATCAACGAGTACATCGACGAGCGCTTCCCGCACCCGCAGCTGATGCCGGGCGACCCGGTGGCGCGGGCCAGGGTGCGGCTGTTCCTGCTCAACTTCGAGAAGGAATTGTTCGCGCACGTGAACATTCTCGAATCGCGCGGCATCAAGCCGAGCGACAAGCAGCTTGAGAAAGCGCGCTCGCAGATCCGCGATCGGCTGACGCAACTGGCGCCGATCTTCCTGAAGAACAAGTTCATGCTCGGCGACGATTTCTCGATGCTCGACGTGGCGATCGCGCCGCTGCTGTGGCGGCTCGACTACTACGGTATCGACATGTCGAAGAACGCGGTGCCGCTGCTCAAGTACGCCGAGCGCATCTTCTCGCGGCCGGCGTATATCGAGGCGCTGACGCCTTCCGAGAAGGTGATGCGCAAGTAGTCGAAGAACGTTCGATGTCGGTCCCCATAGCCCCCGCCAGCGCCGGCACCTCGACCCGGCCGTACCTGATCCGTGCGCTGCATGAGTGGTGCACCGAGAACGGCTTCACGCCCTATGTGGCCGTGTTCGTCGACGCCAGCGTGCGCGTGCCGGCGGAGTACGTGAAGAACAACGAGATCGTGCTCAACGTCGGCTTCGAGGCGACGAGCGCGCTACAACTCGGCAACGAGTTCATCGAGTTCAAGGCCCGCTTCGGCGGCAGCTCGCGCGAGATCGTGGTCCCGGTGACGCACGTGATCGCGATCTACGCGCGCGAGAATGGGCAGGGGATGGCGTTTCCGGCGCCTACGGCTGAGGCGGCCGCATCCACAGGGATCGTCGGCGCGAGCGTCGAAGCGGCCGAGACCAAGCGCCCGACTGCGGGCAGCCCGCGCCTGGCACTGGCCGAGGGCGCTGCCAAACCGGCCGCCGAAGCTGCGCCACGACGGGCCCCGCCCGCTGCCTCGCCCGACGAGCCGCCGGAGCCGCCCGCGCCAGGGCGGCCGTCACTCAAGCGCGTCAAGTAGCGCGCTTCCCGCTGCGCCAAATCTATACTCTGGCCCTCGCCGCGCCGGCTTAGCTCAGTTGGTAGAGCACCCGCCTTGTAAGCGGAAGGTCATCTGTTCGAGTCAGATAGCCGGCACCAGTGGCAAAGCGGATGCACCCGCACAGCGGCGGGCAACAAGGTCACTGCTTGCCAAGCCGGGGAACATCAACGCGTAGGTCGCCGGTTCGGGGATGCTGTGAACCGCACAAGCCATTGAAGCGCCTCGCGCCATGTCCTCGAGGCCGTACTCGGCCAGACCGATGGCAAAGGCGAGCCTACTGATCGAGGTTCGTCCTTGCCCTCCTGTCCCGCCACCGTATGCAGCTCGCGCACGCCGCCTATGGCGACGACAAGGCTGACACGGGCACTCCACGCCGCCGCCGCAGCGCCGCCTCGACAAACTCGAACAACGCCTCGCTCGCCAGCGCCAGCGCGGCCGCAGGCAGCGCACCTGCGAGCAGCAACTGGCTGTCGTTCAACGCCAACCCGGTGACGATGCGCTCGCCATAGCCACCGGCGCCAATGAACGCGGCGATGGTCGCCGTGCCGATGGCGATGGCGGTCGCGGTGCGCAGCCCGGCGATGATCGTGGGCAGCGCCAGCGGCAGTTCGATGTGCAGCAGCCGGTCGCGCCGCGACAGGCCGAGTGCCCGCGCCGCCATCGACAGGCCGGCCGGCACCTCGGCCAGGCCGGTGCAGGTGTTGCGCATGATCGGCAGCAGTGCATACAGCGTCAGCGCAATGAGCGCTGGAACAACGCCGATAACGCCCAGCAGCGAGATCAGCACCGCCAGCATTGCCAGCGACGGTACGGTCTGTAGCAGTCCTGTTGCGCCGAGCACCACGGCGCGGCGGCGTCGGTGCGGCGCGACCCACACGGCGAGCGGAATGCCGACCAGCGCGGCGGCGCCCACCGACGCGGCAACCAGGCCGAGGTGTTGCACGGTGAGGCGCCACAGGTCGGGCCCGAACAGCTTGGCCCACAGGCTCCGTTCCGCACCCGCCGTCTGGCCACCACCGGCCAAGTGGTCGCGGGCGATCACGTCGAAGGCCACGCTGTCGAGTTCGGCCCGCGCGTTCATCGCGATCATGGTCTTTTCGTCGATGCTGCCGGCCAGCCGCTGCAGCGCCGCCCAGGCCCGCGGAAAACGCGTCGGCACATCGAGGCGGTACAGCAGCACGGCGTCGTAGCGCGGAAAGTAGGCCAGGTCGTCGGTGAGCACACGCAGGCCGAGGTGGCCGATCTTGGCGTCGGTGGTGTAGATGTCGGTCACCGCGATCTGGCCCTTGGCGATGGCGTCGTAGGCCAGGCCGTGGTCGATGCCGGTGGGCGTGTGGGTGTAGCCGTAGCGCTGCGCCAGGCCCTTCCAGCCGTCGGCGCGGCCGATGAATTCGTTCGACAGGCCGAGCTTCAACTCAGGGTGGCGGGCCAGGTCGCTCAGTGTGCCGATGCCCAGGCGTTCGGCGTCGGCCTCGCGCATCGCCAGCGCATAGCCGTCGTTGAAGCCAAGCGGCACGGCCACGCCCAGGCCGAGCGGCGCGAGTTGCTTGTTCATCGCCTCGATCGACGACGGCTTCGCGTTCTTCAGGATTTCGAGGTCGATCGTGCCGGCGTACTCGGCATAGAGATCGATGCCGCCCGAGCGCAGCGCCTCGTAGACGATCGCGGTGTTGCCCAGGCCTTGCAGCACCTCGGTCTTGCCGCCCGCGGCCTGCGCCAGCACCTGCGCCAGGATATAGGACTCGGTGAAGCGCTTCGAGCCGACGCGCAGTGTGTCGTTGGCGTCTGTGCCTGCGGCGGGCGCGGCCGCGCCGCACGCGAAGAACATTGCGAAGAGCCACCCGAGCGCGATACGCCGCGGCCGGCGCTGGTGCCCAGTGATCGGTGCTCCCGGTTGTGAACTCAGGCCCATCAATTCCCCTGCAGAACCTTGATCCTGAGCGCGCCGGCCGGCCAGCCTGCGTCCAGCAGCGTCGCCGCCAGGCGCGGTTGCAACTGGCGCAGCTTGGCAGCGACGGCGGTGTTGGCGGCGAGCAGCGTCCAGCCGTCGGCGTCGAGTGGGCCGGGCCGCACGTGGGGCACCAGGGCGGGTGGCAGCACACCGCGCAGGGTCTCGAAGCGGGCCGTCGATTCACGCAGGCGTTGCCGCAACAAGGCCAGCGGCGCACTGCGGCCCAGCGCGTCGCGCAGCGGCAGCGCGTCCGGGGTAAGAGGGCTGGAGGTCGGGTGAGCCACGCACGGAGTCTAGCGACAGTGTGCAGTTCGAACGGCGCCCGGCCGGGACAGCGGCCCGGCAGCGGCCAGGGCG
>JANOVJ010000637.1:0-13944 GCA_031417295.1 bacterium
GCAAAACTCGCTGCGTTCGCTGCGCTCTCTCCACTCAAACAGTTGCGACGGGTCAGTTTACGAAGCGTGCTTCGCACGCCGACCCCAGGCCTGCGCTCCTCGCCGCCCCACAGATCGCCCCCAGCGGGCACCGCCCGCCGCGCTTGACCGTTGGGTTTTCTGGTCGAGGAAAACACGCGCCGCTTTGCAAAGGCGCGCTCGGACAGGCCACGTAGCGCCTCGCAGGCGCCGAGAAGCACAGGGCTTGTGGCCTCGCGCGCAGCGCGGATCGTTGACTGACTCGTCGCGGATGTTTGAGCGTAGAGAGCGCAGCGAACGCAGCGAGTTCGGCGACGGGCTACGAGCCTGAGCATCGGAGGGAAGTCGGCGCGCAGCGCCGACCGCCAGCGATGAAGCGGAGTGGCCTGTTCGGGCGCGCCTTTGCCAGCCCAAATGACGGGCAAAGAGTGAACACCGAGTGTTGCCCTCATTTCAAGCCGCCCGCTCAATACGCCGCCGCGGCATGCCCGTCGAGCCAAGCTGCCGCGCCACGTCACGCACCTGCTCGCGAAACCAGCGCATCGAACTCGACGCATGCGTCAGGTCGTGCCAGAGCTGGTAATACGTCAGCGCCGGAAAGGCGATCGGGCAGCGCACGATGCGCACCGGCAGCGTCTCGACATAGCGCGAGCAGAACAGGCGGCCGGTCGTCAGCACGAGCAGGCTGTCGGCCACCATCAGCGGGATCAGGCTGAAGTGCGACGCACGCACCGCCACCTGGCGTGCCATGCCCATCGCCCGAAGATGCTCGTCAACGACGCCGAGCGCGCCGGGGTGCAAGGGCATGGGGGCTACGTGCTCGCAGGCCAGGTACTTCTCGGTCGTCCAGGCGCGGGTGCCGGCCGAGCGCGTGACCGGGTGATCCTCGGCCACCAGGCAGACCACTTCATCGCTGAGCAGCCGGCCCAGGTGCAGTTCACCGGGAGGCTCCAGCCAGTTGCCGATCACCAGATCGACGTCACCGGTGGCGAGGTGGCGGCGGTAGTCGTAGTCGCTCGACAGCGGCAGCAGTTCGAGCCGGATGCCCGGCGCGGCACGCTTGAGTTCGGCGACGAGGCGCGGCAGGAACAAGGGGTCCAGATAGTCGCTCGCCGCGACGCGGAACATCGCTTCACTGTGCGCGGCATCGAAGCCGGAGGCGCGCGCCCGCGGGCTGAACAGCCGCTCGGCCTCGTGCAGCAGGTTGGCCGCAGGCGCGACGAGCTGCAGCGCGGTTTCGGTGGGCGTCATGTCGTTGCCCGCGCGGACCAGCAACGGGTCTCCCGTCAGCTCGCGCAGGCGCTTCAATTGCGCGCTGACGGCGGGCTGGGTGCTGTGCAGGCGCAAGGCGGCCCGGGAGACACTGCGTTCGGTGATCAAGGTGTGGAGGACTCGAATGAGCAACAACTCGATCTTGTCGAAATTTGCGCGCTTCGCCATACGCCTTTGCCGATAGCTGTTATGAGTGCCATCGTATACACATTGCCCTTGCAAAGCAGTACGCTTCGGGTAACTCCCAGTCCCAAGGCGACACCCATGAGCACCCGACCGATCCGCTTCTTTCACCAGGGCCAGGTGGTCGAGATCGACCGCGCCGCACCCACCCGCACCGTGCTCGAATGGCTGCGCGAGGACGCCCGCTGCAGCGGCACCAAGGAGGGCTGCAACGAGGGCGATTGCGGCGCCTGCACAGTGGTGATAGGCGAGCTGGCCGCCCCCGGCGATGCAGGCGCGGTGCGCGGCCTGACGCTTCGCACGGTCAATGCCTGCATCCAGTTCCTGCCGACGCTCGACGGCAAGGCGCTGTTCACGGTCGAAGACCTGAAGACCATCGCCGGCGGCCAGTTGCATCCGACGCAGCAGGCGATGGTCGAGTGCCACGGCTCGCAATGCGGCTTCTGCACACCGGGGTTCGTGATGTCGCTCTGGTCGGCCTATGAGCACCACAACGAGTGCGGCACCTGCCCGAGCCGGCAACAACTCGCCGACGAACTGTCGGGCAACCTGTGCCGCTGCACCGGCTACCGGCCGATTCTCGACGCCGGGCAGCGGATGTTCGAGATGCCCCGCGCCAGCCTGGACACGGCGCCGGTCGTCAATGCCCTGGCAGCGATGCAGGCCGACACCGGGTTCCAGTACGGCGAGCACTTCCACGCACCGCGCACGCTGACCGAGCTGGCCACCTTGCGCGCCGCGCGACCGGACGCAAAAGTCCTGGCCGGCTCGACCGACATGGGCCTGTGGGTGACCAAGGGCATGCGCGACCTGGGCGAGCTGATCTACGTCGGCGAAGTGGCCGAGTTGAAGCGCGTCGAGTTGCGCGACGGTGTGCTTCACATCGGCGCCGCGGCGTCGCTCGAAGACGCGTTCCGCGCGCTGACAACGCACTGGCCCTCACTCGAAGACGTCTGGCTGCGTTTCGCCTCGCCGCCGATCCGCAATGCCGGCACGATGGGCGGCAACGTCGCGAACGGCTCGCCGATCGGCGACTCGCCGCCGGTGCTGATGGCGCTGGCAGCGCAGATCGTGCTGCGCAAGGGCACGCGCGTGCGGACGATGCCGCTGCGCGAGTTTTACCTCGACTACATGAAGAACCAGTTGGAGGCCGGCGAGTTCGTGCAGGGCCTGACGGTGCAGGCGCCCCAACCGGGCTGGCAGGTGCGCGCGCACAAGATCTCGAAGCGCTTCGACTGCGACATCTCGGCGCTGTGCGCGGGCCTGGCCATCAAGCTCGATGGCGACGCGGTCAGCGGCGTGCGCCTCGCCTTCGGCGGCATGGCCGCGACCGTGCGCCATGCCGCGAAGGCCGAGGCGGCCGTGCTCGGCCAGCCCTGGAGCCAGGCCACGGTCGATGCCGCGAAGACGGCGCTCGGCGAGGACTTTCAGCCGCTCAGCGACATGCGCGCCAGCGCCAGCTACCGGCTGCAGGCCGCGCGCAACCTGCTTCAACGCTTCTGGCTGGAAACCCGCACGACCGATCCGTTACCGATCAGCGCGTTGAGCGTGTGGAGCGTGATGCCGCACGAGACGACCGCAGGAGAAACCGCATGAACAAGCCCATGGACCTGCCGCTGCTGCGCGACAACGAACTCTGGCCCAACCACGTGCACAACGAGGCCACGCGCTTCGACAGCGCGAGCGAGGCGCAACGCCAAAGCGATGGCGAGCGCGTCGGCATCAGCCGCCCGCACGAGTCGGCGCACCTGCATGTGGCCGGCGCGGCGCCCTACATCGACGACCTGCCTGAACTGGCCGGCACGCTGCATGCCGCGCTCGGCCTGTCGCCGGTCGCCCACGGGCGCATCACTGCGATGCAGCTCGAACGCATCCGCGCGCTGCCGGGCGTGGTCGCCGTGCTGTCGGCGGCCGACATCCCCGGCGCGAACGATTGCGGCCCGATCGTCCACGACGACCCGATCCTCGCCGATGGCCGGGTGCAATACCTCGGCCAGCCGGTGTTCGCGGTGATCGCCGAAACCCGCGACGCGGCACGGCGTGCTGCGGCGAAGGCGAAAGAGGTGCTGCAGATCGAGCCGCTGCCCGCCATCTTCACCCCGGTCGAAGCCCACGCTGCGGGCAGCTACGTGCTCGAGCCGATGCACCTGCTGCGAGGCGATGCGCGCCAGGCCATCGACAGCGCGCCGCACCGGCTCAAGGACACGCTGGAAGTCGGCGGCCAGGAACAGTTCTACCTCGAAGGCCAGATCAGCTACGCCATCCCGACCGAGAACGACGGCCTGCACGTGCACTGCTCGACTCAGCACCCGAGCGAGATGCAGCACCTCGTGGCCCACGCGCTGAAGCTCCACGCGCACCACGTGCACGTCGAATGCCGGCGCATGGGCGGTGGTTTCGGCGGCAAGGAATCGCAGTCGGCGCTGTTCGCCTGCGTTGCCGCGATCGCCGCGAAAAAACTCAACCGCCCGGTCAAGCTGCGCCTGGACCGTGACGACGATTTCCTGATCACCGGCCGCCGCCACTGCTTCCACTACGAATACGAAGTCGGCTACGACGACGCCGGCCGCGTGCTCGGCGCCGAGCTGACGATGGTCTCGCGGGCCGGCTTCTCGGCCGATTTGTCGGCGCCGGTGATGACACGCGCGATCTGCCACTTCGACAACGCCTACTGGCTGCCCGACGTGGCGATCCACGGCTACAGCGGCAAGACCAACACGCAGAGCAACACCGCGTTCCGCGGCTTCGGCGGGCCGCAGGGCGCGATCGCGATCGAGAACATTCTCGACTCGATCGCACGTGCACTGGGCAAGGATTCGCTGGACGTGCGGCGGGCCAACTACTACGGCGTCGGCGAGCGCAACCTCACGCCCTACAACATGGCGGTGACTGACAACATCATCCATGAGTTGACGGATCAACTCGTCGCCAGCAGCGACTACCACGCACGCCGCGAGGCGATCACGGCCTTCAACGCCGGCAGCCCGATCCTCAAGCGCGGCCTGGCGCTGACACCGGTGAAATTCGGCATCTCGTTCAACGTGGTCCACTTCAACCAGGCCGGCGCGCTGGTCCACGTCTACAACGACGGCTCGATCCTGGTCAACCACGGCGGCACCGAGATGGGCCAGGGCCTGAACACCAAGATGGCGCAGGTGGCGGCGCATGAACTCGGCGTGTCGTTCGAGAGCGTGCGCGTCACCGCGACCGACACGCAGAAGGTTGCCAACACGTCGGCTACCGCGGCGTCCAGCGGCGCCGACCTGAACGGCAAGGCGGTGCAGGACGCGGCGCGGCAGATCCGCGAACGCCTGGCCACGTTCGCGGTGGGCAAGTACGGCGGCGACGCGGCATCGGTGCGCTTCGCCAACAGCGAAGTCAGCGTCAACGGCCAGACCTTCACCTTCGCCGACATTGTGATGCAGGCCTACACCTCGCGCGTGCAACTCTGGTCCGACGGCTTCTACGCCACGCCCGGCCTGCACTGGGACAAGGAGACGCTGCAAGGCCGACCGTTCTTCTACTTCGCCTATGGCGCGGCCGTCAGCGAAGTGGTGGTCGACACGCTGACCGGCGAATCCAAGCTGCTGCGCGCCGACGTGCTGCACGACGTGGGCCGCTCGCTCAACCCTGCGATCGACATCGGCCAGGTCGAAGGCGCGTTCATCCAGGGCATGGGCTGGCTGACGATGGAGGAACTCGTCTGGCATCCGAAGACAGGGCTGCTGACAACGCATGCGCCGAGCACCTACAAGATCCCGACCGCGAACGACTGCCCGCCGGTTTTCAACGTGAAGCTGTTCGACGGCGACAACCCATCGGACACCATCCACCGCAGCAAGGCCGGCGGCGAACCGCCGCTGCTGCTGCCGTTCTCGGTCTTCTTCGCGATCCGCGACGCAGTCTCGGCGGTGGGCGCGCACCGGATCGACCCGCCGCTGTCGGCACCCGCCACGAGCGAATCCATCCTGCGCGCGATCACCGCAGTGCAGGCGGCGGCGGCCTGAGCCGAATGGATCGTCACGTCCGCCAGGCCGCGGCCGAAGCGCTTGTGGCCGGCAGCCCCGCTGTGGTCGTCGAAGTGCAAGACGCCCGCGGCTCGGCGCCACGCGCCGCCGGCACGCGGATGCTGGTGTCACGCGATGCCGCCATCGGCACCGTCGGCGGCGGCCACCTCGAACTGAAGGCCTTGCAAACGGCGCACGCGATGCTCGCCGGGAACGACCCCGCACCGCGCAGCGAGCACTTCCCGCTCGGGCCAGCGTTGGGCCAGTGCTGCGGCGGCGCGGTCACGCTCGGCTACGAGGCTTTGAGCGCTGACACGCTCGCCCGCTGGGCGGCGCCCGCGCCGCTGTTCCATTTGCAGCTCTACGGCGCGGGCCACGTCGGCCGCGCGATCGCCACGCTGCTGGCCACGCTCGATGTCGAAGTCGACTGGATCGACGAGCGCGAAGATGAATTCCCGCCCGCCACCACGCTCGGCACGCCCTGGCCGGCGCACCTCCGCAAGACCTGTGTCGATGCGGTCGAGGCGGAGGTTCGCACCGCGCCGCCGGGCGCGTTCTACCTCGTGCTGACGCACCAGCACGATCTCGACCTGCGCATCAGCGAGGCCATCCTGTGCCGCGGTGACTTCGGCTTCTTCGGCCTGATCGGCTCGAAGACCAAACGCCAGCGCTTCATCCACCGCTTCGAGCAGCGCGGCATCGCGCCCGCGGCGATCGCGCGCATGACTTGCCCGATCGGCGCCCCAGGCATCACCGGCAAACAGCCCGAGGTGCTGGCGCTGGCGGTCGTGGCGCAGTTGCTGCAAGCCGTCTCGCGCTGACCGCGCGCTGACTGGCGCAGCGCCGTTCAGGCCGCCGGCCGGGCACAACCCCCGCACTGCGGGTTCCCACAAAGTCACGATTTGCGCGCGGCGCACGCGGTGGGCCGGTCGCCGCGGGCGCATTCGCCAGCACACTCGCTGCCACGGGGAAGCACCGTCTTCCCCGCGCCGTTTCTGGCAGTACCGCAACGCACCGAGAGCTTGACCGATGCCCACCCTTTTCACCCGCCGCGCGTCGTTGCGCCTTGCGCTGATCGCCGCCGCCGCTTGCCTGTTGCCGTGGGCGCCGGCCCACGCAGAAACCGTGACCGGCGTGGCGCTCGACGCCAGCTTCAAGGCGGCCGACCGCGCCAGCACGATGTTGAAGGTGGTCGACTCCACGGCCACCGGGCTCAAGGGCGTGCAGCGCGCGGCGATCGGCTCGTTCCAGGTCGAGTTCGTCACCAAGGGCGCGGCCGGCGCCAGCTCGTATGAAGTCGGGCGTTCGGGCAGCGCGAGCACCAACCTCGTGATCACGGTCGTGGGCGTGGGCGCGCCGGACTACCAGGCCATCACCGAAAAGCTCCACGCCGATTTCGTGCGCGACTTGAAGGCGATGGGCATCGAGGTGCTGCCAGTCGATCAGGTGCTGGCCGCCGCGGCGTACAAGAAGATGGCGGCGAGCGGCAAGCCCTCGCCCACCGACACCCGCACCAGCAACACCTGGTCCAGCGTGTATGCGCCGGCCGGCATGGCGGTGTACGGCGTGGGCTCGAGCAGCAATGCGGTTGCGATCTTTGCCGGCGTCAGCGCGTTCAGCGACGTGACCAGCACGCTCTACGGCAACATCGACCTGATGAAGGAGCTCGATGCCGCGCTCGTCACGGTGCGGATGGTCGTCAACTTCGTCAACCTGAAGAGCAGCGATTCGAGCTGGTTCGGTCGCAGTTCGGGCACGGCCACGGTGCGCAGCGAGGTCGGGCCGTCGGTGGCGGCGACGAGTTCGTTCATGTCGATTCAAAGGCCCACCAGCACCGCCACGATGACGCTGAGCGCGCCGCTGCTGGTGGACGACTCGGCGTTCACCGAAGTGAAGGACACCAGCTCGATCGCCGCCAACATCGGCCTGGCGCTGCTCTCGGCCGCGATCGGCAAGGGCGGCAGCGCCACCGCGATCGACAAGGAGGCTGTGGCCGACCCGGCGAAGTACCGCGCTGCGGTGGGCGACGGCGTGGGCGCCGTGCGCGAGATGTTCATGGAGCGGGTCCGCGCCGGCAAGTGACCGGCGGCTGAACTCGGCGCTGCGCCCTCAGGCCGTCCGGCGCGCCGACGCCAAGCGCAGTGCCGCCACCGCATCGCTCACGATGCGCTCAAGGGACAGCTGGATCGGCAGCCGCAGCACGTCCGGTTCGTCCGGGCCCGGGCGCTCGAGCGTCTGCAACTGGCTGTCGAGCAGGCCGGTCGGCATGTAGTGGCCCGTGCGCCGCGCCATGCGCTGGCGGATCAGCTCGGCCGGCCCGTCGAGAAAGATGAAGTGCAGCACCGACACGTCGGCGCGGATGCGGTCGCGGTAGTCGCGCCGCAGCGCCGAACACGCCACCACCAACCCGGCGGGCGCTTCGCTCACGTCGGCCAGGCGCGCGCCGATGCGGTCGAGCCAGGGCCAGCGGTCCTGGTCGGTCAGTGCGACGCCGCGTCTCATCTTGGCCACGTTGTGCGGCGTGTGCAGGTCGTCGCCATCGACAAAACGCACGCCCAGGGCCGCCGCGATACCCGCCCCCACATGCGACTTGCCGCAACCCGACACGCCCATCACCACCACCGCCAGGCGAGCGTCAGGGCCGGGCAGGCCGTCACAGGCTGGCCGTGATGCCACCGTCAACATAGAGGATGTGGCCGTTGACGAAGCTCGACGCCTCGGACGCGAGGAACACCACCGCGCCACCGAGTTCTTCCACTTCGCCCCAGCGCCCGGCCGGCGTGCGCGCGGCGAGCCAGGCAGTGAAGGCCGCGTCGGCCACGAGCGATTGCGTCAGCTCGGTCTTGAAGTAGCCCGGCCCGAGGCCGTTGACCTGGATGCCGTGGCGGCCGAGGTCGATCGCCATGCCCTTGGTCAGCATCTTCACCGCGCCCTTGGTGGCCGCGTACGGCGCGATGTTCGGCCGCCCGAGTTCGCTCTGCACCGAGCAAATGTTGACGATCTTGCCGCGCTTGCGCTCGATCATCCGCTGCGCCACGGCGCGGCCGACGAAGAACACGCTGTCGATGTTGGTCGCACTCAGCTTGCGCCAGGCATCGATCGGAAATTCGGCGAACGGCGCGCGGTGCTGCATGCCGGCGTTGTTGACGAGGATGTCGATCGCGCCGATCTCGGCTTCGATCTTGGCGATGCCGGCCTCGACGGCGTCGGGGTCGGTCACGTCGAAGGCCACCGCATCGACCTTCAGCCCGCTGGCCTGGAGGCTGCGCCGGGCTTCGTTGAGCCGGCCCGCATCGCGCGCATTGAGCACCAGCCGCGCGCCGGCCGAGCCGAGCGCCGCCGCCAAGGCGAGGCCGATGCCTTTGCTGGAGCCCGTGACCAGCGCGGTGCGGCCGGTCAGATCGAACATCTTCACCGTGCGCGCTCCTTGTCTTCGGGATGGAACGGACTTGTCTGGAAATGGCAAGTTACGTTACCGGTATCTATTTTCATCGTCAAGACGGGCGTCGGCGATCAGTGTTTCTACGGGTTCGTGAGCGCACAAACCAAGTCGACGGTTTCAGTGGTGGCCCGAGTGACGACCCCAGTTGCAGCCCCGTCTCGCAGCCCGTAAAGTTACCGGTATCCACACTAGGAGAACCCCGATGCGGCTGCGTTGCATGTGCCTCGTGATCCACGCCCCGAACGACCTGCGCCTCGAGGAGCAGGATGCGGGCGAGATGGCGCCCGGCCAGGTGCTGGTACGTGTCGGCATGGGCGGCATCTGTGGCTCCGACCTGCACTACTTTCACCACGGCGGCTTCGGCACCGTGCGGATCAAGGCGCCGATGGTGCTGGGCCACGAAGTCGCCGGCACCGTTGCCGCCGTGGCGCCCGACGTCACTTCCCTGGCGGTAGGCGACCGTGTGGCCGTGAACCCGAGCCGGCCCTGCGGCGCCTGCCGCTACTGCCGGGAGGGCCTGCCCAACCAGTGCCTGGAGATGCGCTTTTATGGCAGCGCGATGCGCACGCCGCATGTCGAAGGCGCATTCCGCAACGTGCTGCTCTGCGACGCGGTGCAGTGCGTGAAGGTGGTCGACGGCGTACCGCTGCGGCTGGCCGCGCTGGCCGAGCCGTTTTCGGTCGGCTTGCACGGGGTGTCGCGCGCCGGGCCGCTGCGCGGCAATCGGGTGCTCGTCTCGGGCTGCGGCCCGATCGGGGTGCTGGCGGTGGCGGCGGCGCGGGTGCACGGTGCGGCCGAGATCGTGGCCACCGACGTGGTCGATGAGCCGCTGGCCATCGCCCGCGCGCTGGGCGCGAGCCACACCATCAATGTGGCCGCCGAGCGCGACTGGGTGCAACGCTACTCGGCCGACAAGGGCACCTTCGACGTGATGCTCGAGTGTTCAGGCAACGAGCGTGCGCTGCGCGACGGGCTGGAGGTGATGCGCCCGCGCGGCGTGGTGGTGCAGCTCGGCCTGGGTGGCGACGTGAGCATTCCGCAGAACATGGTGGTCGCCAAGGAGCTGTCGATCTGCGGCTCGTTCCGCTTCCACGCCGAGTTCGCGCTTGCGGTGCGGCTGATCAACGAAGGCCGCGTGGATCTCTCGCCGGTGATCACGCACTCGTTCCCGATGACGCAGGCGCGTGAAGCCTTCGAGCTGGCCAGCGACAGGAAGCGGGCGATGAAGGTGTTGATCGACTTTGCCGACGCGGAGGCAGCCTAACCGCTGCCCCGGTCGGTCGACGCCCGCTCGACGATCCGGAAGCCCACGTCCACGACCGGCTGTGCCACGACCTGCCCGCGGCAGCGATCGACGATGAGTTGCGCCGCAAGCCGGCCGATGGAGGCGCCGTCGACATGCACCGTGGTCAGCGACGGCAGCGTGTGGGCCGCGAAGTCGGCATCGCCGAAGCCGCACACTGCCAGGTCTTCGGGCACGCGCAGCCCGCGTGCCTGCGCTTCGACCAGCACGCCGTGCGCCAACTGGTCGGAGCTGCAGTACACAGCCCGCAATGCAGGGTCTTGCCGTAGCAGTTCGCCCAGCGCCCGCCGGCCCAACGCCAGGTTGCTCGGCGCGGGCACGACGGCGGTCGGAACCTCCCGGCCGACGACCGAGACAAAGCCCTCGCACCGCATCGAAGCGCGGTGATCGTCGCCGGTCGCAATGCCCAGCCGCTGCCAGCCCTTGCCCAGGAAGTAGCCCGCGACGGCACTGCCCACCTTCAGGTGTGAAAAGCCAACGAGCATGTCCACCGGCCGGTCGCTCAGGTCCCAGGTCTCGACCACCGGCATGCCCGCGCGGCGCAGCCGCTCCCGGGCTGCGGCTGAATGCACGAGGCCGGTCATCACGATACCGTCGGGCCGGCGGCTGATCATCGTGTTCAGCAGCGCCTCTTCGCGCGCGTGGTCGTAGCCGCTCTGGCCGAGGATGAGCTGGTAGCCGGCGGCCGCCAGCGTCTCGGTCAGCGCCTGCACGGTGGGCAGGAACTGCGCGGTCGAGATGGCGGGCACCAGCGCCGCCACCATCAGACTGCGCTTGGACTTGAGCCCGCCGGCCAGCAGGTTGGGGATGTAGCCCGTGGCCTCGGCCGCCGCCTGCACCTTGGCGATCGTCCGCGCTGAAACCACCGCCGGGTTGCTGAGCGCGCGCGACGCCGTGATCAGCGAAACGCCGGCCTCGCGAGCGACGTCATGCAGCGTGGCGGCTTTGCGGGAAGTGGGCGGATTCATGGGCAGTACGGCAAGCGGAACCCTCAAGACACGGCGCCGCGGCGGCTGCAGGCTGCGCCGAAGCGATCGTTGGTAACGTTAGCATGGTTGTGCCGTGGCAGATCGACTTGGCCCTTCCATCTACCGGTGCACAGCTGACAAATTGAAAGAATATGCACCATCGTGGCTTGACTTCAACAAATGACAACGATATCATTTTGACAGCGACTTTGAACCAGGAGACAAGCCATGAACCCGACTCTCTTCAGCCGCCGCAGGCTGGTTCGCAGTGCCACGCTGGCCGCTTTCGCAGCCGCCGCGTCGCTCCCGATGCTGGCGCACGCGGCAGACCTTTCGCCCACCTACTTCAGCGGCAAGACGATCAAGATCGTCGTGCCCTACCCGGCCGGCGGCACCTCCGACATCCTGGCCAGGCTGCTGGGGCAGAAGATGAACGAGGCGTTGGGCGCGACCGTCATCGTCGAGAACAAGGCCGGCGCCACCGGCAACCTCGGCGCCGACTTCGTGGCCAAGGCCGCGCCCGACGGCCTGACGCTGCTGCTGGCCGACATCGGCTCGCTCGCCATCGCGCCGAGCGTGTTCCCGACGCTGCCGTTCGACCCGGTGAAGGACTTCGCGCCGGTCGTGATGGTGGCTTACTCGCCGCACATCCTGGCCGTCTATCCGGGCCTGCCCGTGAAGGACACGAAAGAGCTGATCGCGCTCGCCAAGGCGAAGCCGGACTCGCTGAACTTCGCCGTCTCCGGCGTCGGCGGCGCGAACCACCTGGCCGGCATCGAGTTTGCGATGCGCACCGGCATCAAGTGGGCCTACATCCCCTACAAGGGCGGCTCGCAGGCCATCGGCGACGTGATGGGCGGGCAGGCGCAGGTGCTCTTCAACGGCATGCTCGCGACCTACCCGTCGGTGAAGGGCGGCAAGCTGCGGGCGCTGGCGATCTCCAGCGCCAAGCGTTTCGCCTCGGCGCCGGAAATCCCCACCGTGGCGGAATCGGCAGGTTTGCCGGGCTTCGAGACCGGCTCCTACCAGGGCATCGTCGCGCCCGCCGGCACGCCGCCGGCCGTGCTCGCGAAGCTGCACAACACGGTCACCAAGATCCTGTTCGCGCCCGACGTTCAGGAGCGCCTCCTGGCAGCCGGCGCGGAAGCGCGGCCCGGCTCTTCGGAGGAGTTCGGGAAGTTCATCGTCGGCGAGAAGGCGCGCTGGGCCAAGGTGGTGAAGCAGTCGGGCGCGAAGTTCGAGTAGCCGCATCGATTGGGTCGCCGCGGCGGCCCAGCCCGACAAGGATTTGATGATGATGAACAAGACGACTTCCGCATCCGAAGACCGCATTGCGTGGGTCCGCGTGTCTTCGTGCTACCTGCCGCTGGCCAACCCGATCAGCGACGCCAAGGTGCTGACCGGCCGGCAGAAGCCGATGACCGAGATCGCGATGCTGTTCGCGGAGATTCAGACCGTGAACGGTCATGAAGGGCTCGGCTTCAGCTACTCGAAGCGCGCCGGCGGCCCCGGCCAGTTCGCCCATGCGAAAGAGATCGCGCCCGCACTGATCGGTGAAGACCCGAGCGACATCGCCAAGCTATGGAACAAGCTCTGCTGGGCCGGCGCTTCGGTGGGCCGCAGCGGCATGGCGGTGCAGGCGATCGGCGCCTTCGACGTGGCGCTGTACGACCTGAAGGCCAAGCGCGCCGGGCTGTCGCTGGCCAAACTGCTGGGTTCGCACCGCGATTCGGTGCAGTGCTACAACACCTCGGGTGGCTTCCTGCACACGCCGCTGGACCAGTTGATGGTCAACGCCGCGGCCTCAATCGAGCGTGGCATCGGCGGCATCAAGCTGAAGGTCGGGCAGCCGGACCGCGCGCTCGACATCAAGCGTGTGGAAGCCATACGCAAGCACCTCGGTGACGACGTGCCGCTGATGGTCGATGCCAACCAGCAATGGGACCGTCCGACCGCGCAGCGCATGTGCCGCATCTTCGAGCAATACAAGCTCATCTGGATCGAAGAGCCACTCGACGCCTACGACCACGAAGGCCATGCTGCACTGGCAGCCCAGTTCGACACGCCCATCGCCACCGGCGAAATGCTGACCAGCGCCGCCGAACATGGCGAGCTGATCCGCCACCGCGCCGCCGACTACCTGATGCCCGACGCGCCGCGCGTCGGCGGCATCACGCCGTTCCTGAAGATCGCCGCACAGGCCGAGCACGCCGGGCTGATGCTCGGCCCGCACTTCGCGATGGAGTTGCATGTGCACCTGGGCGCGGCCTACCCGACCGAGCCCTGGGTCGAGCACTTCGACTGGCTCGAACCGCTGTTCAACGAGCGGCTTGAAATCAAGGGCGGGCGGATGATCGTGCCGACCCGCCCTGGTCTCGGCGTCAGCCTGAGTGAACAGGCCCGCGCCTGGACGCGCGAGCAAGCCGAGACAGGCCAACGGCCGTAGCCCCCATCCCATCCCAAGGAGACAAGAAATGAAGAGACTTCTGACCCTGATCGCCCTCGGGCTTGCCGCCGCAGGCGCTGCCCACGCCCAGGCCTGGCCGACCAAGGGGCCGGTGACGCTGCTCGTCCCGTTCCCGCCCGGCGGATCGACCGACATGATCGCGCGCACGCTGGCTCCCAAGCTGCAGGAAAAGCTCGGCGGCACCTTCATCATCGACAACAAGGCCGGGGCTGGCGGCACGGTGGGCGCGACAGCCGCAAAACGCGCAGCATCCGATGGCTACACGATCTTCGTCTCGTCGCTCG
>JANOVJ010000638.1:0-1850 GCA_031417295.1 bacterium
GACCGGATACGGCAAGGCCGGCAAGCAGCCCCCAGAACGCAGCGCCGATGTTCAGCAGGCCAAGATCAGCCACCGTCACCAGGAAGGCGACCAGCGTCGGCGGCGCTGTAGGCGACCTGCACGCTGGTCTCGGCAGCAAGCTCGCGGCGCAGGGCCTCGATCGCTTCCCGGTTGCCGAAGCCGTTGAGCATCACGTTCGTGCCGGTGCGGGCCAGCGCCTGCGCGATGGCCAGGCCGATGCCGCTGGTCGAGCCGGTGACGATGGCAGCGCGTCCTCTTTGCATTGGGTTGTCTCCAGGAGGTGGGTTCGAGGGTGTCTTCAAGCCCGCACGGCGGGCGCGGGCAGCACGGTGGCGCTGCACGCGCCGAAGCCGATACGCCGGGTGCCGGGGCGTTCGCAGCAGCCGCGCAGGGTGAGCGTGTCACCGTCGGCCAGAAAGCTGCGGGTCTCGCCGTTGGGCAGCGTGATCGGCTGCTTGCCGCCTTGTGTCAGTTCCAGCATGGAGCCTGCCTGATCGGGGCCGGGCCCCGACAGCGTGCCCGAGCCGAACAGGTCGCCCGGCTGCAGGTTGCAGCCGCCCGAGCTGTGGTGCGCGAGCAGTTGCGCCGGCGTCCAGTAGGCCGCCTCGCGTGCATTGCCGCGAGTCAGGCGCACGGCGGCCTGGCCGGCCTCGCGCATCGCGGCGGTCTGCAGCCAGACCTCGAGCTCGATGTCGAGTGCACCTCCCGCGCGGTCGTCTGACGCATTCAGGTAGGGCAGCGGCTCAGGGTCGCCGGCCGGCCGCAGGAGCGGCGCGCGGAACGGCGCCAGCGCCTCCATCGTCACCACCCACGGCGACAGCGTGCTGCCGAAGTTCTTGGACAGGAAGGGCCCGAGCGGCTGGTATTCCCAAGGCTGGATGTCGCGCGCCGACCAGTCGTTGAACAAGGCTACGCCGAACAGGTGCTGTTCGGCCTCCTCGATGGCGATCGGCTCGCCGAGGGCATTGCCGGTGCCGATCAGGAAGCCGAGTTCGAGCTCGTAGTCCAGCCGCTGGCTGGGTCCGAACTGCGGTGTGTCAGCCGCAGCTTTGGTCTGGCCCAGCGGCCGGCGGATCGGTGTGCCGCTGACCACGATGGAGGAGGCGCGGCCGTGGTAGCCGATCGGCACCCATTTGTAGTTCGGCAACAGCGGGTTGTCGGGGCGGAACAGCTTGCCCACCGTCGTGGCGTGGTGGATGCCGGTGTAGAAGTCGGTGTAGTCGCCGATGCGCGCCGGCAGCGTGTATTCGGCATCTGCCTGCGCGACCAGGCAGGGTTCGAGCAGCTTCTGCGCGGGTGCGCCTTCGCGCAGGGCACGCGACAGCGCCAGCCGCAGCGCCGACCAGGCGGCCGGGCCGAGGGCCATCAAGGCGTTCAGCGAGTCGCCGGCCGCCGCTTTTGCCGCTGCTTCTGCCGACCGGGCGGCGTCGCTGCCGAAGACGCCACACGCGACAGCAGCGGCCAGGCCTTCCACCGTCCGCTCGGCCAGTTGAAGGCGGCCGACGCTTCGGCCCCCACGCTCGCGCCGACGGCGCGGCTGGACTACGAACTCGAACTCGGCATCTTCATCGGCCGCGGCAATGCGCTCGGCGAGCCGGTGCCGGTGGCACTTGCCGAAGACCATGTCTTCGGCATCGCACTGTTCAACGACTGGAGCGCACGCGACGTGCAGGCCTGGGAGTACCAGCCGCTCGGGCCCTTCCTGTCGAAGAACTTCGCCAGCACGCTGTCGCCCTGGATCGTGACCCTGGAGGCGCTGGCCCCCTTCCGCGCACCCTTCCAACGACCGGAAGGCGACCCGCAGCCGCTGCCCTACCTGGACGCGCCCT
>JANOVJ010000639.1:0-1668 GCA_031417295.1 bacterium
CCAAGCCAGCCAGCGCCCAGACCGGCCCACGCCGACCCATCCCATCCGTGCCATCCGTGCCATTGCGCAAGCCGGCCCCGGCGCCGGCCGCGCTTGCCACCCCGTTTGCCACGCGCCGAACGACGCAGCCCGTCGCGCGGCCCGTATCCGTTTCACCTCCACCCGCTCTCAAAAGAGACCCGCCCATGAACCTGACCCACTTGCAACGTCTCGAGGCCGAGGCCATTCACATCATGCGCGAGGTCGTCGCCGAGGCTGAGAAGCCGGTGATGATGTACTCGATCGGCAAGGACAGCGCCTGCATGTTGCGCCTGGCGCAAAAGGCTTTCTTCCCGTCGGTGCCGCCGTTTCCGCTGCTGCATGTGGACACGACGTGGAAGTTTCGCGAGATGTACACCATGCGCGACCGCATCTCCGAGGAGACCGGCATGGAGTTGCTGGTGCACCAGAACCCGGAAGCCAAGGCGCTGGGCATCAACCCGTTCGACCACGGCTCGCAGATCCACACCGACATGTGGAAGACGCAGGGCCTGAAGCAGGCGCTCGACCACCACGGCTTCGACGCCGCCTTCGGCGGGGCGCGCCGCGACGAGGAAAAATCGCGCGCCAAGGAGCGCATCTTCTCGTTCCGCAGCGACCAGCATCGCTGGGATCCAAAGGTCCAGCGCCCGGAACTCTGGAAGCTCTACAACGCGCGCAAGCGTCAGGGCGAGTCGATTCGCGTCTTCCCGTTGTCGAACTGGACCGAACTCGACATCTGGCAGTACATCCAGCTCGAAAACGTGCCGATCGTGCCCTTGTATTTCGCCAAGGAGCGGCCGGTGGTCGAACGCGACGGCACGCTGATCATGGTCGATGACGACCGGATGCCGCTGCGGCCGGGCGAGGTGCCGGTGATGCGCAAGATCCGCTTCCGCACGCTCGGCTGCTACCCGCTGTCGGGTGGCGTCGAATCGGACGCCGACTCGCTCAACGACATCATCCAGGAGATGCTGCTGGCCCGCACCTCCGAGCGCCAGGGCCGCTTGATCGACCACGACCAGTCGGCATCGATGGAAAAGAAGAAGCAGGAAGGCTACTTCTGACCCCGCCTTCGGCAGCCCCCTCGAACACCCCATTCATCCAATCAAGCGAGCCCGCACCATGGCCCACGTATCCGACCTGATCGCGACCGACATCGAGCAGTACCTCAAGCAACACGAGACCAAGAGCCTGTTGCGCTTCATCACCTGCGGCAGCGTCGACGACGGCAAGAGCACGCTCATCGGGCGCCTGCTGTACGAATCGAAAATGCTGTTCGAAGACCAGTTGGCGGCGATCGAGGCTGACTCGAAAAAGTGGGGCACGCAGGGCGGCGACATCGACTTCGCGCTGCTCGTTGACGGCCTGGCCGCCGAACGCGAGCAGGGCATCACGATCGACGTCGCCTACCGCTACTTCTCGACAGACCGGCGCAAGTTCATCGTTGCCGATACCCCCGGCCATGAGCAGTACACGCGCAACATGGTGACCGGTGCCTCGACCGCAGACGTGGCCGTGGTGCTGATCGACGCGCGGCGCGGCGTGCTCACGCAGTCGCGGCGGCACAGCTTCCTGGTCTCGTTGATCGGCATCCGCAAGGTCGTGCTGGCGGTCAACAAGATGGACCTGATGGAGTACTCGGAGAAG
>JANOVJ010000640.1:0-7545 GCA_031417295.1 bacterium
GGATAGCGGTTCCGCCAGCAGAGAGATTAACCACAGTCGTCCCCGTGGTAATACCGGTGCGGGTCACCGTAAAGACGCCTGCTGCGCCACCTTCGGTTGTGTTCGGAGTGGTAGCGGCAATCGAGATATCCACATCATCATCGGCGATGCAAACACCCGCAAGAGTTCCTTGCTTCGTTGCCTTTCTGGCGTCGGCAGCGGAAACGCAAGTCGCTACGTGCAAGTGTCTCAAGCATCTGGAAGCGTAATCACGGTCTATTGCATGCTGTCGGCCTTGCAAGAGAACTACAAGCCAAAACTCCCGGCCGAGTTCGTCGCATACATCAAAGCGCTTAAACCGAAACCTACCGACATCGCAATTACTCTGCGTGTAAGCGCTACGGGAAGCTGCCCTTCGTTCGGCGCTTATCTTCAAGCGTTCGCACAAGTCGGCTGGCCCGTTGTAAATGTCGCCCTACTCGGAGCTTCTGCATGTGCTCAACGAACAAGCATAACGGCAGGTAAGGTCAGCTCAGTTCCGCAAAGCACTAGTCAACCTACAAACCTAACCGCCAGCAAAGTGCGCAAAGTATGGCAGTGGGTATAGGAACGAAGCAATCTAACCCTTCGTTGCACCGGACTGCCTACGGCAGCCGGTGAACTCAAACGTTAGCCGTCACAGGGAGACGCCGGCGGACTTCCCCCGACGCTGGACTCTTCGACTGTGGCATCCTTGTGGCTTGAGACACATGTGGAGCCACCATGTCTACTTCTGTGCCCGACCTCGAAGCCGAAGTCATGAGCCTTCCCCCGGAGGAGCGCGCTCGCCTGCTTGAGCGCCTCATTGCTAGCTTCGAGCCGCAGTCCGCCTCACAACGCGCATGGCTGCAACTCGCTCAACGTCGCCGAACTGAAGTTGCCTCCGGCAAGGTGGCAATGGTTCCCGGAGACGAGGCGCTAGCTCGAGTTCGAGCGCGTCTCGCGTGAACCATTGGCTCCATCCGGACGCTGAGGCCGAACTTGGCGACGCCGCGGTCTACTACGCAGCTCACGCCAACCTTGTCATCGCTGAGGCTTTCCTTGCTGAGTACGAGCGCGTCCGCGATCTGATCGTCGAGAACCAGCAGCGCGGGCCACACCTCGAAGACGGGCTTCGTGTATGCCATTTCAACCGCTTCCCGTACTCACTCGTGTACGAAGAACACCCCTCCCGCGGCCCGCAAATCTACGCTGTCGCACACCAAAGCCGGGAACCAGGCTATTGGACTGGTCGCACCTGAGTGGTCAGTCTACAAAGTGACGGCTAACCCTTCCATCGAGCGGACCTCCACCGGCTTGGCCCGCTCATGTCAAACGTTAGCCGTATCAAAACGGCTCGCAGAGCGCGGTGGCGCCTAACCCAGCGGACTGCCTTCGGCGAGCCGGTGAAGTCCACCCCGAAAGGGTGTGGCCTGACCCGCCCCATCGGCTGCCATCGCCTCCCGGTGAAGCAATGCTTGTCCCACGTTCACAGGTCGCGTCGATCTCTTTCCTGGCCCTGGTCGGCAGGGTCGCGCATTGCAGTTCCCTGTTGGCGAAGGAGCCCACACCCGTGACCGAAGAAATTGTTTCCAGGGAGTCCGTCGTCCACTTTCTCAACCGGTTCGAAGAACTCGCCGAGAGGGAAGATTTCAGCCTGATCGAAGGCATGGTTCACGAGCAGGCCTTCTTCCGCTTCAACGACGGCGACTTCGTTGGCCGCAAGGCCGTGCAGGCTGCGTTCGAGAAGACCTGGAAGGGCGGGCCTGGCGTGAAGAAGGAGCGCTTCTACTTGAGCGACGTCGTCGTCCTTTCAGTCGACAACACCAGCGCCACTGCCACCTACACGTACCACTGGGAAGGCGTTCAAGACGGCCGCCCGTTCCGCATTCAGGGCCGCGGCACGCGGGTTCTGGTCAAGGAGCAGGGGCGGCTGCAGATCCTCCATGAGCATCTCAGCCGCTTCCCCAAAGCCCCGTGACCGCACGCCGCGTCGACGTGCTCGATGACTCCTCACGGCTTGGGCCGCGGCGCGCGCGTCAAGCCAGGCGCTGGCGCAGCGCCATCGCCGCGGCGGGCGCACGCTCCTTCGCGCCGCCGATGAAGAACATGAACACGTCGCGTGGCGCCGTGGGTAGTAGCGGCGCCGCTGCCTCGACACGCGGCAAGCCCGCCGGCTCGTGCCCGTCGCGCCAGGCCCGGCCGCAAGCTGCGAGCTGGTCCAGTGCCTGCGGCGTGCAGCCTTCAGGCAGCGCGGGGTCGGTGCGCATCATCCGGGTGTAGACGAAGCCGCCGGTGAGGTCGGCGAACGACGGGTAGTCGTCGGAATCGGTGAACACCGTCGCCGCGCCGTGGCGGCGGGCGAGGGCCAGGTACTCGGCACACACAAAGCTGGCGTGCCGCACATCGAGAACGTGGCGCAGGGGCAGGCCGTTCACCTGCGCCGGCAGCAAGTTCAGGAAGGCCTCGAAATCCACCGGCTCGAAGCGCTTGGTCGGTGCGAACTGCCAGACGATGGGGCCGAGCTTGTGGGCCAGTTCGGCAATCCCGCCATTGACGAAACGCAGCACCGACTCGCCCGCCTCGGCGAGCACGCGCCGGTTGGTGGCAAAACGCGAAGCCTTGAGCGAGAACATGAAATCGTCGGGCGTCTCGTTGCGCCACTTGGCAAACGTGGCAGGCTTTTGCGCGCTGTAGTAAGTGCCGTTGATCTCGATCGCGCTGAGGCGCCGGCTGGCGTATTCGAGCTCGCGGCCGTGCGGCCAGCCGGCGGGGTAGAAATTGTTGCGCCAGGGCTCGAAGGTCCAGCCGCCGACGCCGACGCGGACGGTTGCGGAAGGGTTGCTCGTGGTGTCGCTCATGGGGGCTCCTCGATGTCGGGCGCTGGCCGCCGCGTGTGGCGACAGACTACACGCCCACGGCAAGGCACACCAACGCGGCGGGCGCGTTGCGCCGGGCGTGCCGGGTTCGCCCGCTGCCATCGCTGCCAGCCGGTGGCTACGATCAGCGGCGGCGAGCGGTCGCTCGCGGCTGTTGCCGCAGCGGCATCGAGCTCGCCTCAAGAAACGGACTTGCCCCATGAAGCCATTGCCGAACTCCGCGCTGCGCAGCGCGCTGCTGGCCCTCGCGGCCTTGCTCGCACACACGCCAGCCGACGCGCAACAGCCCATTGCGGCGGCCGCCTCATCGGCCGCTGCGGCCTCAGCGCCGACCCAGCCGCGCCAGCTCAACCTGACCGCCAAGGTCTGGAAGGGCGACCTCGACCAGATGATCGAGCGCCGCATCGTGCGCGTGCTGGCGCCGCACAGCCGCACGCTGTTCTACATCGACAAGGGGCAGGAGCGCGGGCTTTCGGCAGAGCTGGCGCGTGACTTCGAGCGCTTCCTCAACACCAAGTACAAGGCGCAGCTCGGCAAGCGGCCGGTCACGGTGTACCTGGTCTCGACGACGCGCGACGAGCTGATCGAGAACCTGGTGGCCGGCACCGGCGACATCGCCATCGGCAACCTCACCGCGACCGAGCAGCGCTTGAAGTTGGCCGACTTCGTTACGCCCGAAGGCGTCAGGCCCGTCGACGAGCTGGTGCTGAACCGGCAAGACGCACCGGCGCTGGCGAGTGCCGACGCGCTGTCGGGCAAGACGGTCCACGTGCGCCCGTCGTCGAGCTACTTCCAGAGCCTGACGGCGCTGAACGCGCAGCTTGCCACGCAGGGCAAACCGAAGATCGTGCTCGAAGCGGTGCCCGACGAGCTGGAAGATGAAGACCTGATGGAAATGCTCAACGCCGGGCTGGTGCAGAACATCGTGGTCGATGACTGGAAGGCACGCATGTGGGCGCAGGTGTTGAAGAAGATCCGCGTCAACGACCAGGCGGTGGTGCGTGCTGGCGGGCGAACGGGCTGGGCGATCCGCAAAGGCAGCCCCAAGCTCGCGGCCGACATCAGCGAGTTCTACCTCACCGTCGTCAAGCGCCAGGGCCTGCATGAATACCGGCTGAAGCAGGCGATGGCGCGCGTCAGGCAGATCGGCAACAACGGCGGCGACGCCGAGTACAAGCGCTTCGAGCAGACGCTGGCGCTGTTCAGGAAGTACGGCGCGCAGTACAACTTCGACCCGGTGATGCTGGCCGCGCAGGGCTACCAGGAGTCGCGCCTCGACCAGGGCGCGAAGAGCCAGGTCGGCGCGATCGGCGTGATGCAGATCATGCCGGCCACCGGCGCCGAGCTGAAGGTGGGCGACATCAAGAGCACCGAGCCGAACATCCATGGCGGCGCCAAGTACATGGACAAGCTGATGACCAGGTACTTCGCGGACGCGAAGTTCAGCGACACCAACCGCGCACTGTTCGCCTTTGCGAGCTACAACGCCGGGCCGGGCAACATCTCGAAGATGCGCAAGGAAGCCGTCGCGCGCGGGCTGGACCCGGACAAGTGGTTCAACAATGTCGAGATCGTCACCGCCGAGAAGATCGGCATCGAGACCACGACCTACGTGCGCAACATCTACAAGTACTACGTGTCGTACGGGCTGCTCATCAAGAGCGAGGAAGCGCGGCTGGCGGCGCGCGAGGCGGCGCTGGCAGCGCCGGCAAAGAAGTAGCTTGCCCGGGGGAACGCATCGTGGGGCCGTTGCTTCGTGCCTGGGTGCTCGCGATCGCGGCATTGCTGCCGGTGGCGGGCGCGGCGGCCACCGCGCCGCACGCGATCGTCGGCACCTGGCTCACCGATGACGGTGCCTCGAAGATCGAGATCGTCGCCGCCAAGGGCACTGATGGCAGCACCGTCTACAACGGCAGGGTGGCGTGGCTGAAGGAACCCGTGCACGACGGCAAGCCGCTGCACGATGCCAACAACGCCGACGCCGCCTTGCGCGAGCGGCCGATCATGGGGCTCGAGATCGTGTCCGGCTTCAGGCCTGCTGCAGCCGGCGGCTGGACTGGCGGCACGGTGTATTCGCCACGCTCCGGCAAGAGCTTTCCAGCCGAAATGTCGCTGACGGCCGACGGCCGCTTGCAGATCAAGGTCAAAGCTGGCATTGTTTTAAAGACGGTCTACTGGACGCGCTGAGGCGCCCGCCCACTTTCTTTGCAAGGAGCATCACGATGCAACGCTCGAATCATATTTTTCGCAGCCTGGTGGCCGGCGGCGTTTTGTTGGGCCTGTCCGGCGTGGCTGCGGCGCAGTGGGTGATGCTGGCTCGCCATGCGGTCGGCCGCATCGAGCAGATGCAGCAGGCCGCGCCGAAGACCGCCGACGGCGCGGCCGGTGCGTCCTACGACATGGCGACCGTTATCGTCGAGGTTGCACCGGACAAGGTGTTCGACAAGATCCAGGTGATGCTCGGCAAGAACACCGCCCTCAAGATCACCCGCACCGATGCCGCGAAGCGCTCGGTCGAGTTCACCGACGGCAAGCAGATCGGCGGCATCCAGGTCAACACGCTGGGCGACAACCTGTCGCAATTGATGATCTCAACCGCGCATCCGGGCATTGCAACGTCGACCACCTCGACCATCGTTGAACGCATCCTGAACGTGTGCAAGGAGCTGGGCGTGCAGTGCCAGCGCGCGCAGTCCTGACGGCCCCACAGAAAGTCAGAACCAGGGCTGTCGCACTGGCTGGCTCGCCGCTGGCACGGGAAGCGCTGGTGTGAGCTTGTCGGCCTCGCTCACCCAGCCGCCGCCCATCGCCTTGTAGATCGCGACCGACGACGCGAACACCTGGGCCCGGATCGAGGCCAGGTTCAGCTCGGCCGGGAACAGGGCTTGTTCGGCCTGCAGCACCGTCGAGTAGCCGGTGTAGCCGCCGTCGTACTGCAGGCGGGCGAGGCGCGAGTAGTCTTTCAGCGCGGCGACAAGCCGCACCTGCGCCGCGAGTTGTTCCTGCAGTTTCTGGTTCGCGACCAACGCGTTGTCGACATCGGCGAACGCATTGCGGATGGCAAGCTGGTAGTTCAGCAGCGCTGCCGTCTGCGCCGCCTCGGCCTGCGCAACCTGGCCGCTGATGGCGCCGAAGGTGAAGATCGGCCCGACAAGGTTGCCGGCATAGCTCCAGACCCGCGCCGAGCCCTTGAACAGGTTCGACAGGTCGCTGCTCGCGCCGCCGAAGGCGCCGGTGAGCGAGATGGTCGGGAAGTAAAGCGCCTTGGCGGCGCCGATCTGGGCGTTGGCGGCGATGAGTTGCTGCTCGGCCTGCAGCAGGTCGGGACGGCGCTCGAGCAGCGCGGACGGCACGCCCGCGGGCACGGTGGGCAGCACGAAATCATCCACCGATTTGCCGCGCGCGATCGGCCCCGGGTCGCGCCCGATCAGCACCGCCAGCGCGTTCTGGGTCTGCGCGATCTGCGACTCGATCAGCGGAATCTGCGCCGCCGCCGTTTCGTACTGCGACTGCGACTGGGCCACGTTCATCTGCGATACCTGGCCATACTTGAATTGCAGCGTGAACAGCTTCACCGATTCGGCGTAGGTGCCCAGCGTCTGGTTGGCGACCACGAGCTGCGCGTCGAGCCCGCGCAGCTGCAGGTAGCTGCTCGCCACCTGCGCCACCAGCGACAGGATCACGCCGCGCCGCGCCTCGTCGGTGGCGAGCACGTTGGCCAGCGCCGATTCAGACTGGCGGCGGATGCGGCCCCAAAGGTCGATTTCCCAGCTCGCCGACAGCAGCGCCTGGTAGGCGGTGACCGGGTTCGGGTAGTTGGGAATCAGCTTCGCGAAGGCTGGCTCGACCGATTTCTGGCGCTCGCCGGTGGCGCCGTAGCCGACCTGCGGAAAAAGCTGCGAGCGCGTTTGCGTGAGCACCGCCGCCGCCTGCTCGACGTTGGCGGCGGCGATCTGAACGTTGGTGTTGTGCGCCAGCGCCTCGGCGATCAACCGGTCGAGCACCGGGTCCTGGAACTGCTTCCACCACAGTGTGTCGGCGGTGTCGGCGGCGTCCTTGGGTTCGTACTGGAACGCCTTCGGCGCTTCGATGGCGGGGCGCCTGTAGTCGGGGCCGAGTACGCAGCCGGCGAGCAGCGCGGCGGTGACTGCGGCAGTGATGACCAGACGCGTCATTTGCTTGGCTTCGGGGCGGTACACCAACGCCAGCTATTGCCTGACTTCGGGGCGGCACGGCAGGCGGTACCCGCTGGGGGCTCACACTGGAGCGGTCGGCGCTGCGCGCCGACTCCGCTGTGGTGCTCAGCCTGGGGTCGCGTCGCAAAACTCGCTGCGTTCGCTGCGCTCTCTCCACTCAAACAGTTGCGACGAGTCAGCTTACGAAGCACGCTTCGCGTGCCGACCCCAGGCCTGCGCTCCTCGCCGCCCCACAGATCGCCCCCAACGGGCACCGCCCGCCGCGCTCTGCCGTTGGGTTGTCTGGTCGAGAACACCAGCCGCCGCTGTGCAAAGGCGCGCTCGGACAGGGCACGCAGCGCCTCGATGGCGCCGAGAAGCGGAGGGCTCGTGGCCCCGCGCGCAGCGCGGATCGTTGACTGACTCGTCGCGGATGTTTGAGCGTAGAGAGCGCAGCGAACGCAGCGAGTTCGGCGACGGGCCACGAGACTGAG
>JANOVJ010000641.1:0-4983 GCA_031417295.1 bacterium
CCTTGTCGACCGCCACATGGAACGGCAGGATCAGCGGGCACGATTCGCTGACGAAAAGCCGCGACCGGACTTCGACCCCGATCGCCTCCAGCCGCTCGATCTCGCCCAGCAAGTGCGTCGGATCGACCACCACGCCGTTGCCGATGTAGCAGGCCACGCCCTCGCGCATGATGCCCGAAGGGATCAGTTGCAGAGCCGTCTTCACACCCTTGATCACCAGCGTGTGGCCGGCGTTGTGGCCGCCCTGGAAGCGCACCACGCCCTGGGCGTGGTCGGTCAGCCAATCGACCACCTTGCCCTTGCCCTCGTCGCCCCACTGGGTACCGACGACGACCACATTGCGACCGCCGCTGGAGCTGCGTTGTTGCTGCATTTCTAGAAAATTCCTTGTCGTTCTTTTTGCCACGCGCAGCCTTAGAGCGCGCGCACCACCCACTGCCCCGCCACCGCCACCAACTCGCGATCACATTCGAATTCCTGGCCTTCGTGTTCGTGTCCTGGCAGCACGCAAACCACCGACTCGCCCTGCTCGCGCAGGCTGCGCACCGCCGCGCGCAACGCGGCATCTTCGCCCCAGGGCGCGCGAACCACCGGCGGCATCTCGCGCCGCCGCGCCAACGCAGCGACTTCCTTCAGGTCCATGCTGAAGCCGACCGCCGGCCGGTTGCGGCCGAACACCGCGCCGACTTCGTCATAGCGGCCACCGCGCGCCAATGAGTCGCTGGCGCCGCTGGCGTAGATCGCGAACCGCGCCCCGCTGTAGTACGCATAGCCACCCAGGTCGGCCAGGTCGAAGCCGACGCGCACTTGCGGATGGGTGAGGCGCAGGTGTGCGGCCAGCCAGGCCAGATCGTCGAGTGCGGCAACAAGCTGCGGCTGCGCGGGCAACTCGCGCCGCGCCGCGTCGATCACGTCGGCGCCACCGTAGAGCCGCAGCATCGCCAGCAAGGCCGCCCGCGTCTCGGCCGGGAAGCCGCCACCAAGCGCAGCCACCGCCGACGCATCCTTGGTCGCCAGCGCGCTGTGCAAGGCAGCCATCGTTGCCGCGTCGGCAGCCGTGCCGGCCAACACGCCGCGCACGATGCGCGCATCGCCCAGATCGACGGTGAGCCCTTCGACGCCAGCGCGCTGCAGGGCATCGAGCGCCAGTTCCGCGACCTCCAGATCGGCCTCCAACCCGGCGTGACCATAGATCTCGGCCCCGAACTGCAAGGGCTCGCGCGTTGCATGCAGGCCGGCCGGCAAGGTGTGCAGCACCGGGCCGCAATAGCAAAGCCGCGTTACACCACGCCGGTTCAGCAAATGCGCGTCGATGCGCGCCACCTGCGGCGTGGTGTCGGCCCGAACGCCAAGCGTGCGGCCGCTCAATTGATCGACCAGCTTGAACGTCTTCAGGTCGAGCTCGCGGCCGGTGCCAGAGAGCAGCGACTCAAGGTGCTCGAGCAACGGTGGCATCACCAGCTCGAAACCGTAGCCACGGGCCACGTCGAGCAGGTTGCGGCGAAGTTCTTCGATGCGCCTCGCCTCGGCAGGCAGCACATCGCAGACGTGCTCGGGCAGGAGCCAGGCGGACGACATCGGAAACGAGCCGGCGGTTAAAGACGCGATTGTACCGGCCCACCCACGCGGCACTGGCCAAACGCGGGGCTCAGGGCCAGAACAGCGACAGCATCACCAGCCCGGCGATCATGCTCGTCAGGCCGAGGAAGCGGATCTGCCCGTCGCTCATGCGCGTGGCACGTTCGAACACGCTGCGCCACGAGGTCGGGCTCAGGAACGGCAGCAGGCCTTCAATGACCAGCATCAACGCCAGCGCGGCGAGAAGGATCTCCCACAAGGGCCTGCGCTCCCGTCACTTCCGCGGCGCGGGCGCGGCCGGTGCCGAACCCCCACCGAAGCTGCTGCCGCGCATCGCCTTGAAGAAGTCGCTGCTCGGGTCGAGCACCAGCACATCGGTCTTGCTGCGAAAGCTCGCGCGGTAGGCATCGAGGCTGCGGTAGAAGGCGGCAAACTGCGCGTCGCGCCCAAACGCATCGGCAAACAGCGCCGACGCCTTGGCGTCGCCCTCGCCCTTGACCTTCTGCGCGTCGCGGTAAGCCTCGGCAACGATCACTTCGCGCTGGCGGTCGGCGTCGGCGCGAACCTTCTCGCCCTCGGCGCTGCCGGTCGAACGCAGTTCGTTGGCGACGAGCTTGCGCTCGGACTCCATCCGGCGGTAGATCGAGTCGGTGATGTTGGCCGAGAAATCGACCCGCTTGATCCGCACCTCGATGATCTCGATGCCGAACGACTTGGCCTCTTCCGAGAGCCGCGTGCGCACGTTCTTCATCACGATCTCGCGCTCGGTCGCGAGCGTGGCTTCGACCAGGCGTTTGGTCACCTCGTCGTTGAACGCGGCCTGCACGATCGGGCTCAGCCGGTTCTCGACGTTGCGGATGTCGACGCCGTTGTTGCGGATGAACTGGCGCGCGTCGGTGACCCGCCACTTGACCATCCAGTCGATCACCAGGCTCTTGCGCTCTGCCGTCAGGATCGGCCGGCTTTCGGGGCTGTCGAGCGTCTGGATGCGGCGGTCGAGGAAAACGACGTTCTGGAACGGCGGCGGGAGCTTGAACTTGAGCCCGGGCTCGGTCACCACTTCCTTGATTTCACCCATGGCGTAGATCGCGGCGAACTGCCGCTGATCGACGATGAAGAGGGTCGAGAAGGCGATCATCAGCGCCAGCAGCGCGACGCCCACATAGATACCGATGCGATTCATGGGTCTGTGTCCTGGGGCGGGTCAGCGGCCGTCGCGGTCGCGGCCGCGTTGCCCGTCGCGCGAGCGAATGTCTACCGCTGCGCCTGCGGCCACGGGGGCAACCGGTTCGGGCGCGGGTGCTACCGCAGCAGCGGCCGGCGCGGCGCCTGCCGCGGTTTGCTGGATCAACTTGTCCAGCGGCAGGTAAAGCAGGTTGGAGTTGTTGCGGCTGTCGATGAGCACCTTGCTCACGTTGGAGTAGATCTGTTGCATCGTGTCGATGTACATCCGGTCGCGGGTCACGGTCGGCGCCTTCTGGTACTCGCCGAGCACGCTGATGAAGCGTTGCGCATCGCCCTGGGCCTGCGCGATCACACGTGACTTGTAGCCTTCGGCTTCCTCGCGCAGGCGTGCTGCCGCGCCCTGCGCCTTCGGGATCACGTCGTTGGCGTAGGCCTGGCCTTCGTTGCGCAGCCGGTCGCGGTCGGCGCGGGCCTTGAAAGCGTCGTCGAACGAGGCCTGCACCTGCTCCGGCGCCTGCACGTTCTGCAAGTTGACGTTGACCACCTGCACCCCGGCCTTGAGCCGGTCGAGCTGGCCCTGGACCGAGCGCAACAGGTCGCTCGCAATGGCGTCGCGCTGCTCGTACAGCACCGAATCCATCGTGCTCCGGCCGACGATCTCGCGCACCGCCGATTCGGCGGCCAGCACCACCGCCTCGTCGGGGTTGCGGTTCTCGAACAGGTAGTCGCGCGCGTCCTTCAGCCGGTACTGCACCGTGAGCCGGATATCGACGATGTTCTCGTCGCGCGTCAGCATCGAAGACTCGCGCAGCCCGGTGGCCGCGACCACGTTGTTGCGCCCGACCTCGACCGTGCGCAGTTGCGTGAACGGCACCGTCTCGTGGGCCTGGAACGGGTACGGAAAGCGCCAGGTGAAACCGGCGCCCACCGTGCTGCTGTATTTGCCGAACGAGGTGACCACGGCTTGCTGACCTTCCTGCACGATAAAGAAGCCGCTGCCGAGCCAGATCAGCGCCACCACGCCGGCGATCAGGCCGGCGCCGATGCCGGCGCTCTTCATGTCGGGCTGGAAGCCCGGCCCGCCCCCACCGCCGCCGCCCGAACCCTGGCTCGGACGCTCGGCCTTCTTGCCCCCGAACAGGCCACCAAGCTTGTTGTTGAAGTCACGCCACAGCTCGTCGAGATCGGGCGGGCCGTCGCCCTTGCCGCTGGCGAAGATCCGGTCGCGGGCGCGACCCGCAAGCGCCACCCACAGCGTGCGTGCCGACAGGGTCAGGGCCTGCCAGCCGCTTTGGCGTGCCGGGGGTAAGGAAGCTGAAGAACTCATGGTGATGCGTGTGAGTGGAATGGGGCCGTCGGCGGATTGTCGGTCAGCAGGGGGTCGACTTCATCAAGCCCGTCAGATGGAGCCTCCAGCGCAGGATTCAAGCCACCTTCGGCCGCGCCGGCAACGGCCTCGGCAAGTATTTCTCGAAGCAGGTCGATCCCGGCGCCGTCGCGCGCGCTCACGAACACGCGCGGCGTGCGCACACCGCCTTCGCTTTCGATCACGTCGCGCATTTCGCGCGGCTGCTGCGTCGCTTCGAGCCGGTCGAGCTTGTTGAACACCAGCACCTGCGGCACGCGGTCGGCGCCGATTTCCTGCAGCACCCGCTGCACGTCGGCGATCTGTTCGTCGCGCTGCGGGCTGGCGGCGTCGATCACGTGCAGCAGCAGGTCGGCGTCGGCCGCTTCCTGCAGGGTGGCCTCGAAAGCCTCGACCAGCTTGTGCGGCAGTTCGCGGATGAAGCCGACGGTGTCGGACAGGCTCACCGAGCGGACGGCGCCTTCGATGAACAGAGCCCGGGTCGTCGTGTCGAGCGTCGCGAACAACTGGTCGGCCGCGTAGGTGCGCGCCTTGACGAGTGAATTGAACAGCGTCGACTTACCAGCGTTGGTGTAGCCCACCAAAGAGACGCGGAAGGTGCCGCGCCGGTCGCGCGCCTTGCGCTGCGTGCCGCGCTGGCGCTTGACCTTCTCCAAGCGCTCTTTCACGGTCTTGATGCGCTCGCCGATCATGCGGCGGTCAAGTTCAATCTGCGCTTCACCCGGGCCGCCGCGAGTGCCGATGCCACATTGCTGCCGTTACAGGTGGCTCCAGCGGCCGTCCAGTCTCGTGGCCTTGTATTTCAGCCGCGCCTGTTCCTCCTGCAGCTTGCCTTCGTGGCTCTGCGCGCGGGC
>JANOVJ010000642.1:0-7134 GCA_031417295.1 bacterium
GCCGAGCGCCCGCGCGGGCCGTGAAGCCTAGCGCGGCGCGCGCTTGTCGCCAACGGGGGTTTCCTGCCCTTGCGGGGCGTCAGCCGATGCCGGGGTTGCCCTCGACGCCGACGAGCCGCGGCCCATTTGGCCGCCGAACGCCGACCTTGCGTTGCGCCTTGAGCCAGGTTTCGACCAGTTCCCACACCGGCGCGCCGCCACCGTCGCGTGCGGCTTCGGAAACCGGCGCCCAGCCGGCCACCTTGTAGGTCTTGGCGGGGTCGAGCAGCTTGTCGCCGAGCCGCAAGTCACTGATGCGCGAGCCCATCGCCGCCTGCGGGGTACAGGTGTACGTGAGGCCGCCGGTGCGGACCATGTCGCCGCCCTGCTGGTAGTACGGGTCGGGGTTGAACAGGTTGTCGGCCACGTCTTCGAGCACGGTCTTGATCGCCTCGCCCGTCAGGTTCGTCAGCGTGGTGTGGGCGTAGGTGATGGCGGTCTGGTCCATCAGGTGTTCGCGCGTGATCGCCTGGCCGGGCAGCAGCGTCGCACCCCAGCGGAAACCGGGCGAGAAGGCGATGGGCGCGCCCTGCACGTCCATCAGCGCGTCGCAGAGCAACTGGTCCCAACTGCCGTTGAAATTGCCGCGACGGTAGAGCAGGCCGTCGGTGGTGGCCAGCGTCTCGTTCAGCTTCGCGGCGTAGGGCGCGCGCACGCGGTCGATCAGCGCGGCCATCGCGGCGTCGGCGGGCAGCAGCTCGGCGAACACCGGCAGCAGCGTGTAGCGCGAATCGGCGAGCCGGCCGTTCTTGACCTGGAAATCGAACACGCCGAGGAACTTGCCGTTGCAGCCGGCGTTGGTGACGAGCGTGGTGCCGCCGCGATTCGCCACGCGCACCGGCAGCGGCACGCCGTCGTGCGTGTGGCCGCCGAGGATCGCGTCGATGCCGCTCACGCGCGAGGCGAGCTTCAGGTCCACGTCCATGCCGTTGTGGCTGAGCAGCACCACGAGCTGCGCACCCTTGGCGCGCACCTCATCGACGGCCTTCTGCATCTCGCCTTCGCGGATGCCGAAACTCCAGTCGGGCACGAAGTAGCGCGGGTTGGCGATCGGCGTGTACGGGAAGGCCTGGCCGATGATCGCGACCGGCACGCCGTTGATCTCGCGCAGCGTGTACGGCTTGAACACCGCGTCGCCGAAGTCGGTGGTGCGGATGTTCTGGGCCAGGAATTCGATGCGGCCCTTGAAGTCGCCGTTCACGATGCGCTGCAGCCGGTCCTGCCCGTAGGTGAAGTCCCAGTGGCCGGTCATCATGTCGACGCCGAGCAGCAGCGCGGCGTCGACCATGTCTTGCCCCTGCGTCCACAGCGCGGTGGCCGAGCCCTGCCAGGTATCGCCGCCGTCAAGCAGCAGCGCGCCGGGGCGGCTCGCCTTGAGCCGCTTCACGAGCGTGGCGAGGTGCGCGAAGCCGCCCAGCTTGCCGTAGCGCAGCGCGGCGTCTTCGAAGTCGAGGAACGTGAGCGCGTGGGCCATCGGCGTGCCCCGCGGCACGCCCGCGATCTTGAGCAAATGCTCGCCCACCAGATGCGGCAGCTTGCCGAACTGCGCACCGAAGCCGAGGTTGACGCTGGGCTCGCGAAAGTGGTTCGGCAGCAGTTGGGCGTGGCAGTCGGTCAGGTGCAGCAGCGAGACCTGGCCCGGGCCCTTGAACGGCAGTGGCAGGTCATACGGCGATGCCGATTGCGCGTGGCCGGCGCGGCCGAAGCCGGCCACGGCGGCCGCGCCCAGCACGTGAAGAAACTCCCGCTTGCCGAGGTTCACGAATGCCGCACCGACGGGGGCCGCGCCACCAGGTCTCCGACTACTGGTTCACCGGGCTCTTCGGATCGAGCAGCAACGCCATCAGGTCGCGAATCTGGCCTTCGGTCAACACCCCGGCGTGCCCGAAACGCGGCATGGTCGAGCAGGCGTGGGTTGCCTTGGCGTTCCAGATCTTGCCCCAGGTGTACTGCACCACCGGCGCACTCACCGGGCTCGCCGGGTCGGCCACGCCGCGCAGCTTGCCGTATTGGTACAGGCTCGGGCCGATGGTGCCGTAGGAGATTTCGGCCGGGGCGAGCCGGTGGCAGTTGTAGCAATTGCCGCCGCTGGGCGCGCCGGCTGCGTCGGTCCATGTCATGCCGCGGCCGTTCTGGGCCAGCTTCTCGCCTTCGCGCCAGTCACCCAGGTACTTGCCGTCCTTGGGCAACTGAATCGTCGCCTGCGCGGCGGCCTCGATCTGCTTGACCACCGCCTCGGGCGGCGCCTCCGGCCCCGAGCAGGCTTGTTGCGCCAGGTCCTGGTTCAGGCGGTCGAGCCCGGCGCTGCCTTGCGGCTTGAACGAGCGCTGGATCATCGCTTGCGCCGCCTTGCCGGCCTCGGCCGGTGAGGGCGAAGTCGCGCAGCCCGCCACCAGCGCCGACGCAGCGCAGGCCAGTGCCACCGCGCCGAAGTGGCCCCAACGCGCGTTCCCATTCATGCTCATGCTCATGGTCAAGTTCATGCTCCTGCTCAGCGCTTGATCGAAGGCGCGATCGACTCGGCGCCTTTCGCGTTGACGCCCATGAAGACCCCGAGCGCGATCGTTGCGTCAGACGCGAAGCCGGGCGCCGGGAAGCGCTGCTGGCGGTAGCAGTCGTAGAGCCGCCGCTGCATGCTCCAGAGTTCGCCGCTCGACACGCGGTAGGCCGGCCAGGCGCCGAAGCCTGCCCCGGCGCCGGGGTTCTGCGTCAGGTTCGGCAGGTCTTGGAGGCGGATGCGCTTGCCGTCTTCGGCGTGGCACGAGGCGCAGGCAAAGTCGTACGGCCCGGCGCGAAAGTAGAAGACGCGCTTGCCGGCCTCGTACATCGCCCGCTCGGCAGCGTGGCCTTGCGGCAGCTTGAACTTCTGCCCGCGCGACTCGGCCGAGACATAGGCCACCAGGCCTTCGAGGCTCACCTGCTCGCCGCGCCCAAACGGCGTGGCGGCGATCTCGGCGGCGTTGAAGCCCTGCAGCGTTTCCAGGCAGTTGAGCAGGCGCGACTCCATGTCTTGCACCCTGCCCGTGTCGGCGAACCAGCGCGGCAGTTCGACGAACGCGCCCTTGACGACGCCGGGCCCCTTGCCCAGGTCGCACTGTTCGAGCGAGGCGTTCTTCGGCCCGCGCTTCTGCTTCCACAACGCTTCACCACGGGCCTCGAACAAGTCGGCCGGGTTGCCGTCGGCGAGCATCGCGCGGTACTGCGCGATGGCGTCGGCCGAACTGGGCTGGGCTTGCGCGGGTGCGGGCACGAGTGACACCGCCAATAGGCAGGCCGCAGCACAGAGGTGCCGCATCACGCTGACTGCCTCCGGAAGGCCAGTGTGGATCGAAGCGCATGGCCGGTCGGCAGCCGGTCGCGTTCGATCGCTTCGATCCCCATTGCGTGGGGCCCCTCTTACGCGGCTCACGCGACTGCCACCTCGTCGCTGCGCTTGTCGCCGCGATCGTCGACCCAACTGATGCCGATCTTGTCGCCCGCCTTCGCGCCGCGAACCGTGAACTGCAGGAACGGGTTCTTCGAGATCGCGGTGCCCCACTGCGCCGTCATCACGGTCTTGCCGTTGTGCGTGGCCACCACTTCGGTGATGTGCCACGCGGGGATGGTCTTTCCGGCCGAATCCTTGCGTTGGCCGGACTCCATCTCGTGGCTCATCAGCACGCGCACCACGGCGCCACCGGCCTGGGGTTGGGTCTGGGCGCGGATGCGCATCGGGTCGGACATGTCTTTGCTCCTGATTCAGATGTAGCGTTTCTCAGCCCTCGCCGGGCCGCCCCAAGAGGGCTGAGATCCCCTCGGGGGGCGACACCGCAGGTGTCTTGGGGCTGTCATCTAGCCGCCGCAGCCGCCCAGCGTGACCTTGATCTCTTTCTGCGCGAACAAGACCCGGTTGTCGGCCATCAGCGCAACCGCGATGACGTTGGCCGTCTGCGCCATCTTGACCCGCGTGGCCACGTTCGCATCGACCGCATCGGTCAGATCGAACACCGCCGCGAGCGGGCTCGGGTTCTTGTCGACCAGGAAGACGATGCGCTTCACACCCGGCAGCGCACTGCTGGCCGCCACCGGCACCACCGCGCCGTTTTCGGCGATGTCGGGCGCGGTCACGACCACGTCCTTGCTCTCGACCGGCTTGGCGGTGCCGAGCGCCTTCAGCGCTTCGTCGAGCGTCTTGGCGTCGAACGCGGCCTTGTTCCAGCCGGCCTGGGCGAAGGCCGCCGATGGCAGCAGCCCGGCACCGGCCAAGAGCGCGGCCACGGCGGCGCTGCGGCGCATCAAGGCGCGCCGTGTGGGCCCGCGGGCGGCGGGGGAAGTAACGGTGCACATCGCTCGTTCTCCTTGCCTTGCCGGCCCGCGCGTGAAGCCGCGCAGGGTGGCAAGGGAAGGCCGATTATTGGCGACGCGGCAAGATTCGTCTTTGGGGTGCCTCGCAGGCTCTCAGCCTCAGGCGTACGCGGCCGCCGTGACGAGCTGGGCTTCGACCTTGCGCGATCCGCGCAGCACCAGCACTTCGTCGAGCTGGGCTTGCGGTGCGACGGCGGCGGCCACCTCTTCGAGTGTCTCGGGCGCCGTCATCAGCGCATGGGCCAGGGCCGAGATGGCGCAGATCGCGCGCCGCGGCACCTGCTGCGGCAGCTCGCGCGTAGCCTGCACCTCCACGTGGTGGCGCACGCTGGCCACGGCCGCGCCAGACAAACCCCAGCTGTCGCACAGCGCAGCGCCGAGCTTGTCGTTGCTGACGCCGAATTCGGCATGTTCCAGGTGCAGCAGCCCGGCTTCGTCGTCGGCCGCGATCTGCAGCATCGGGCGGTAGCGTTCGCTGGCATGGCGGAACAGCACCGCCTTGCCGCATTCCTCGAACAGGCCGGCCGAATGCGCGGCCCAGGGGTCCACGCCGAGCGCCGCGCCGATGCGCCCCATCAGCAGGCCGCGCTTGGCGGCGCGGGCCCAGATCGGCAGCAGCTCGGGCGCGGGCGGGAACACGGCGCGCAGGCCCATCTCGAACGTCACCGCCGCGACCTCGCGCGTGCCGAGGTAGGTGATCGCCTGCTGCACGCTCTGGACCCGGCCGGTCAGGCCGTAGAGCGAGGAGTTGACGGCCTTCAACACGGCTGCGGCGAGCGCCATGTCGGATTCAATCAGCACGGCCAGGGCCTTCAGGTCCACGTCGTCCTCGGCCAGCAGCAGCGAGAGCCGGACCAGCGCCTCCGGCTGGGCGGGAATGTCGATGGCGAGCAGGCGCAATTCGGGGTCGACGGACATGGCGGGCTTCTTTCGTGGGCAGAACGAGGGGTTGGCGCTTCATGCTACGCAGCGCCGTGGCGCGCGGTACGCCGAACAAGGCCGCGGAGATGGCGCTTTTCGCGAACCGCGCCGCCGGCCCGGCGGCGGCGGATGGCATCATCGGGCCAGGGCACGGACGGCAAGGCCCGTCGCCAGGAACGAGACAACCGGAGCAGGACGGATGTGCGCAAGCAAGGTGGCCGAAGGTTCGCAGCGGGGCTGGATCGTCCCGATCGGCGGCGCCGAGGAGAAAGAGAATTCACCGCAGATCCTGCACCGCTTCGTGGGCCTGTGCGGGGGTGACAACGCCGACATCGTCGTCATCGCCACCGCGAGCCGGGTGCGCGACACGGGCACGCGCTACGAGCGCATCTTCGGCGAGCTGGGCGCCGGGCGCGTGACGGCGATCGACTTCGACAGCCGGCGCGATTGCGAGGAACCCGGCCGGCTGGAGCGCCTGCGCGCGGCCACGGGCGTGTTCTTCACCGGCGGCAACCAGTTGCGGCTTTCCACCGTGATTGGCGGCACGCCGATCGCCAAGGCGATCCGCTCGATGAACGCGGCCGGCGTGCACGTGGCGGGCACCAGTGCCGGCGCGGCCTTCATCAGCGAGCACATGATCGCCTTCGGCGCTGAAGGCGCAAGCCCGGTGGCCGGCGCGGTGAGCCTGGCGCCGGGGCTGGGGCTGACCAACCGCTTCGTCATCGACCAGCACTTTCGGCAGCGCGACCGGCTCGGGCGCCTGCTCACCGCGCTGGCCTACAACCCGTTCGCGGTGGGCATCGGGCTCGATGAAGACACGGCCGCGTTCATCGCGCCGGACAACACGCTCGAGGTCGAAGGCAGCGGCGGCGTGACGGTGGTGGATGCGGCGGGCTTGCAGTTCTCGTCGATCGACACCGCCGACGCGGGGCGGCCGGTGTGCATGCTGGGTTTGAAGCTGCACATCCTGATCCAGGGTGCCACGTTCAACCTCGCGACGCGAGAGGCGGCGGCGAATGCGCTGGCCAGCATCAAGACCTGAGCCGAAGGGAAACGCACCATGCAGATTCGCGATCGCTCCGTGTACGTCGGCCCGTCGTTGTACGCGCACTTCCCGGTTATCCGCCTCGAAATCCACCTCGGCGAACTCGAAGCCTGGCCGACCGGCAAGCTCGGCAATGCCTATGTCGATGGCCTCGTCGCCGCGCTGCCCAGCCTGGCCGAGCATGGCTGCTCGTACCGCGAGCCGGGCGGCTTCATCCGCCGGATGCGCGAAGACGACGGCACCTGGCTCGGCCATGTGTTCGAGCATGTGGCGATCGAGCTGCAAAACATCGCCGGCGAAGACGTGACCTTCGGCAAGACACGCAGCACCGACCGCGAAGGCGTCTACACCGTGGTCTACGAATACGCGCAGCGCGACGAAGGCATCGCAGCCGGCGAACTGGCGTTGACGCTGCTGTGCTCGCTGCTGCCGCCCGAGCTTCAACCCACGGGCACGGTGCCGGACGGCTGGGACTGGCCGACCGCGCGCGACGAATACATCCGCTACGCGCAACGGCGCGCGCTCGGGCCTTCCACCGCGTCGCTCGTGAAGGCGGCCGAGGAGCGCGGCATCCCGTGGCTGCGCATGAACGAGCAGTCGCTGATCCAGCTTGGCTACGGCAAGTGGCAGCAGCGCGTGCAGGCGACCGTGACCGGGCGCACCAGCTACATCGCGGTCGAGCTGGCGGGCGACAAGGAAGAGACCAACAAGATCCTCGGTGCGGCCGGCCTGCCGGTGCCGCGGCAGGAGCTGGTGCGCTCGGCCGAACGCGCCGTGCGGGCGGC
>JANOVJ010000643.1:0-12748 GCA_031417295.1 bacterium
CGGCTTCATCAGCTTCGGCGGCCCCGCTGGGCAGATCGCCATCATGCACACCGAGCTGGTCGAGCAAAAACGCTGGATCTCCGAGAAGCGCTACCTGCACGCGCTGAACTACAGCATGGTGCTGCCGGGGCCGGAGGCGCAGCAGCTCTCCACCTACAACGGTTGGCTGATGCACCGCACCTGGGGCGGCATCATCGCCGATGGCCTCTTCGTGCTGCCGTCGCTGTTCATCCTGGTCGCGCTGTCGTGGGTCTACTTGCGCTTTGGCGAGGTGCCAGCGGTGGCGGGCGTGCTCTACGGCATCAAGCCCGCGGTGGTGGCGATCGTGCTCTTCGCGGCCTGGCGCATCGGTTCTCGGGCGCTGAAGCACCCGCTGCTGTGGGCCATCGCGGCGGCGGCGTTCATCGCCATCTTCGCCTTCGGCCTGCCGTTCCCGCTGATCGTGCTCGCGGCCGGCCTGTGCGGCCACTTCGGCGCGCGCTTCGTGCCGCAGGCGTTCAAGGGTGGCGGCCACAAGGGCGGCGACAAAAGCTACGGCGCGGCGCTGATCGACGACGACACGCCGACGCCGACGCATGCGCTGTGGTCGGCGAAGCACGCGCTTCGGGTGCTGCTCGTGTTCCTCGCGCTGTGGGCTGCCGCGCTCGGCGGACTGATGCTGGTGCAGGGCTGGAGCGGCGCGCTGACGCAGATGGGCTGGTTCTTCACCAAGGCCGCGCTGCTCACCTTCGGCGGCGCGTATGCGGTGCTGCCCTACGTGTTCCAGGGCGCCGTCGAGCACTACCAATGGCTCACCGCGACGCAGATGATGGACGGCCTGGCGCTCGGCGAAACCACACCCGGCCCGCTGATCATGGTGGTCGCGTTCGTCGGCTTCGTCGGCGGCTGGACGCAGCAGGTGTTCGGGCCCGACGCGCTGTTCCTCTCGGGCTTTGTCGCGGCCAGCGTAGTGACGTTCTTCACCTTCCTGCCTTCGTTCCTGTTCATCCTGCTCGGCGCGCCGTTCATCGAGAGCACGCACGGGCAATTGAAGTTCACCGCGCCACTCACCGGCATCACCGCGGCGGTGGTTGGCGTGATCGTGAACCTGGCCGTGTTCTTTGCCTGGCATGTTTTCTGGCCGCAGGGCACGCAGGGCCCGGTCGATGTGGTGCCGGTGCTGATCGCGCTGGCGGCCTTCATCGCGCTGTGGCGCTATGGGGTTGGCGTGATCAAGCTGATCCTGATCTGCGGTGCCGTCGGCGCGGCTTGGCGCCTCTGGGCTTGAAAGGAGACTCACCATGAAATGGATCACCCGCGAACGCCCGAAGATCGACCGCATCGCCTGCCCGTGGCTGATCGCTCGCTACATCGACCGCGAGCCGGAGTTCCTGTACGTGCCCGCGGGCGATGTGCGCCGGATTGCTGCCGAGAAAGGGGCGATTCCGTATGACATTCCTGACGTTGAACTCAGCCACGTCGGCGAGTTGTGCAGCTTCGACGCGTTCCTTGCCAAGTACAGACTCGACAGCCCGGCGCTGGCGCGGCTGGCCTTGATCGTGCGCGGCGCCGACACCTCTCGACTCGATTTGTCGCCGCAGTCTGCCGGCCTCTACGCCATCTCGCTCGGCCTGTCGCGCGTGTTCACCGACGACCACGAGATGCTGCGCCACGGCCTGGTGATGTACGACGCGCTGTATGCCTGGTGCGCCGAAGGCCAGGCCGAGACGCACCACTGGCCCCCGCTCATGTAACGTTGTCGGCCGTGGCCTTGCGCATGAAAGCGGCCAGCCCGGCAGCCGCCTTTGCGCGCACCTTGCCCCGCAGAAAACCCGACCAGCCGAGCAGCAGCCCCGGCGTGCCCAGCGCCTGGCGCGACCAGCGCCAGAAGTCGAAGCGGTCGATGTGGCGCACGATCAGCCCGTCGCGAAACTCGAAGCTCGCGTCGATGCGGTTGAGCACCTTGCGCCCGGTCGCCGAGAAGGTGTAGCGCGCGTCCCAGTGCGCCTTGCCGGTGCTCGCGTCGGCCGCGATGCCGCTGACCTCGAGCGTCAGGTCGCGGCCGTTGGTGAGCAGCATCCGCCACATGTTGCCGGCGTCGGCACCGTGCAGATCGAAGGCCTCGTCGCTGAAGTGCACCTCGGGGTGGTAGCACGCCGCCATGGCGGCCCAGTCACGGCGCGAGAAGGCCGCGTAGAAGCGGGTGATCAGGTCGAGGTGGGTGTTCATTTGCTCGGGCTCCAAGGGTCAGGCATCACCCGTACCGGTACGGTTTGCGCCCCATCAGGCCGGCAACTGCTGCGCCGGTACCTTCCGCGCGTTGCCACGCAAGGATAGTTCGCTCGCAGGCCCTGTGCCGTGGCGATGTGGCGACATGGCGACCGGCTCCGTCTGCCTGCGATCAGACCCCGTTCGCCGCGCTCGGTGTTCGGCGCTGCGCGGTCGGTCGCCCGGGTCCAGCCTTGCATTGCACGCACTCCTAGTTCAACGGCCGCGACCCCCAACAACGCAGGGGCCAGATTCGCCCGACGGCGCTCACACTCTGATCTGCCGAAGCCAAGGCGCAGGGCGCTCGGCGCGGCGGGAATTCGGCAGGTTCAGTCGATCCCGGATTCCCTGAATTTCAACGCACTTGCAACGCCGGCATCAAACCCGGCCAGGAGATCGAAATGTCCATGAGAACTGTGCTGTCCAAAGGCCTTCTTGCCGCGTCTGCGGCCGCCTGTTTGGTCACCCCTGCATACGCCGGTGGCGGCGAGCCCGGCGGTTTGGGTGCATCGGCCGCCGACGGCCCGATTCGCGCCGATGCGGCGGCCGCCCCCCGCAAACTACTGACCACCTACTCGTCTACGGCCAACGGCAGTGGCTCGCCGCTTGCAGCCAGCACCTTCAATGCCGTCGACTCGACCACGGTGAACTGCACCGCCTTCGTCGGCTGCTTTGTCGGTATGGAGTCAATGGTCCAGTTGAGCACGGGCGGCGGCGACTGGGCGATCTGCTTCTATCTCGATGGCGTGGCGGTGAACTGCCCGTACCAAGGTGTCAACGGGGTCGGCTCGTTCGTGGTGGGCAACTACCGCGGGATTTCTGCCCTCGTGCCCAAAGGCCTGCACACCGTGGAGATGCGCGTCTTCACGAACACCGCAGCAGGTCTGTACCGCTGGAGCGTTGACTATCGGGTCTACAAGAATGCCGCGAACTGAGGCACCGTGCCCGCTGTCACCCTGCATCACCGCGTGACAGCAGAGACGACCCGGCCTTTTGCCGGGTCGACCGTTCTCTGGGGCCATGGCCGGGAGAGCGCCGGGAACGGTTCAATCCGCACCCGGACAGGCTCACGTCGGCGCCGGTGACTCGCGGGCCGGCAAGATTGGCTGCGCTGGCGATGGGGGTGTGGCGGCCACTGGCGCCAGCGCGCGCTCCAGCAGGCCGCGTGCAATCACCTTCAAGGCCAGCGTCTCCTCCGCGCCTTCGAAGATCGAGAGCACGCGCGCATCGACGAAGTAGCGGCTGACCGGCATCTCTTCGGCATAGCCCAGGCCGCCGTGGAGTTGCATCGCCTCGCGCGTGACCCACTCCGCCGAGCGGCAGGCGAGCAGCTTGACGAGGCTGGCCTCGATCCGGCCACGGCCCGCACCCTCGCCCGCGCTCGCGTCGAGCTGGCGGGCAACGGCATAGGTGAGTTGCCGGCAAGCCGCCAGCCGTGCGGCCATTCGGGCGAGCTTGGCGAGGGTCAGTGGAGTGTCGATCAACGGCGCGCCGAACACCTTGCGGTCGGCCGTATACCGCTGTGAAGCGAGCAGCGCGGCGCGCATCACGCCCAAGGCGCGGGCTGCGGTCTGCAGGCGCCCGCCCACCATGCCCGCCATCGTGAGGTAGAAGCCCTGGCCCAGCCCCGCCGCACCGCCGACGAGGTTGGCATCGGGCACGAAGAAGCGCTCGAAGGCCAGGTCGAACGAATGCATGCCGCGGTAGCCGAGGGTCGGGATCGCCTTGCCCGTCAGCCGCCCGCCGCCGGGTTGCGTGTACGCGAAGGCGTGGCCATCGAACGCCGGCTTTTCCACCAGCAGCACGCTCAAGCCCCGATGGCCAGCTGCCTTGTCGGGGTCGGTGCGCGCCACCACCATCACGAGGCCGGCCTTGCCGGCAAAGGTGCACCAGGTCTTCGCGCCATCAAGCAACCAGCCGCTGCCGCCCGGCGATTCGGTGCGCGTGGCCTTGAGGGCCAGGCTCGCCACGTCGGAGCCGAAATCGGGTTCGGTGATCGCGATCGCGCACAGCGGCTGGCCGGCTGCGATGCGCGGCAGCCAGTGCGCCTTCTGCGCCTCGGTGCCGCCGGCCAGCAGCGCACGGCTCAGGATCTCGGGGCGGGTGATCAGGCTGCCGGCGGCGCCGAGCGAGGCCTCGGAGAGGGCCTCGGTCACCACCACCATCAACGGTGTGTCGTCGCGGTCGTCAGGCGCGCTGCCGCCGTAGCGCTCGGGGATAGAAAGCCCGAACACACCCATCTCGCGCAGCGCTTGCAGCAGCGTCTCGGGCACCGTCAGGTCCTGGCGGTGGATGGCTTCGGCCAGCGGCGCGACCCGCTCGGTGGCGAAGCGGCGGAAGGCGCCTTGCGCCAGCGCTTGCGGGCCGTCGAGCGCGACGCGGCCGATCTCATTGCCGCCGTGGCTAGCCAACGCGCGGCCGGCGGTGGCGAGTGCATCGGCGCCGCCAGCGGCGCGGCGCAAGGCAGCCCAGTCGGCGTCCACGGCGAAGGCTTGCAGCGGCGCGAGATCGAGGCGCAGTTCGAGGTAGAGCGTCTCCAGCCGCGGCAGCACCGCGGCGATCGCATCGGCGCTGAATATCGCCGCGAGCCGCGTGTCGAGCTCGCTGCTGTCGGCGCAGAGCGCCGCGATCACGGTGTCGGCGGCGAGCAGGTCGGCGCTGGCCCAGGCCAGCTCGAAGCTGACGATTTGGCGCTCGTCCAGCGCGGCTGCTTGCAGCTTGCCGCCCACGCCGCACGCCGCGGCCAGCGCCGTCACGCCCCGGTCGAACAACGGGCGCAGCCGGCCCAGCAGCCGGCCGGCGGTGGCCAGATCGCGCGCCAGGTCGCCCGGGGTCGCCATCCCCGTCAGCCCGGCGTCGTCTTCGCGACCTGCTGCTGCAGGCGCCGCACGTCGGCCGTCAAGCGCCCGGCGACGAGCGCCATCAACTGGAAACCGAAATCGGGGTTCTGGTAGTAGAGCTGGTTGACGGTGCTCTCGTCGATGCTGAGCACGCTGCACGGGCCGACGCAGCGCGCGGTGTTGGTGCGTTGCTTGTCGGGCGCGAAGAAGGCAATTTCGCCGAACATGGTGCCCGGCTCGATGAAGACGCCGATCTCCACCACCTCGATCCGCCCCTCCTCCAGGAAGTACATGTGGCCGGCCGGGTCGCCCTTGCGGAACAGCACTTCGCCGGCCTTGCGCTTGGTGCGGAACATGTAGGGCTTGAGCCAGACGCCGGTGTCGGCCGCGGCCACGGCCTTGACGCGGCGCGTCAGGCGCACCATCTCGACCGCGCGGACGGTGTTGATCGGCAGCAGCAGGCCGTGCAGTATCAGCATCGGGATCGAGGGGTGGAGCACGCCGTAGATCAGGAAGCCGACGTTGCCGCCCACGCTCAGCCAGCGCAGCGGGATCATGGTCTTGACGAAGGAGCTGACGACGATCAGCCCGCCGGCGATGATCACCGAGACGACAGCGACGATCTGCTCCGGCGAAGACAGCGTGGCCCTGAGGTTGGTCTCGGCGAAGGCGATGATTTCGGCGAACGACAAGGGGCGTTCCTGGTTCGTTGAAAAGGCGGCTCAGCGCGCAAGCATAGACGCAGCCCCATGACGCGGGCTGCGCAATCGGTCACGCCGCGCCCGGCCGCGGGGCCTTCGGGGCAGCCCGCCCTCACCAGCCCCGTGCCAGCCGCTCCGCGCTGACCCAGGTGGCGTGAAACCCGCTCGGCACGCGTTGTGGCAGCGTGATCTTGCACAGCGGCCCGCGTGACACGTCGGTGGCGTCGAAAACGTAGACCTTCGAACATTGCGCGTCGCCGTCCCAGACAAAGTTGACGAGGTAGCCATCGTCCTCGGCCTGCCAGCCATCCTTCGGCGCGAACGGGGCTTCGCTCCACCAGCGGTTCGGGCCTTCGTGATACGTCTGGCAGCTGCCGCGTTCCAGGTCGTAGCGCGCCAGGCCGCAAAAGCGTGGGTCTTCGGGCTGCGCGCTGCGGCCCATCAGCACATTCCACGAGTAGCGTGTCTTGCGCCCGAGCAGGGCCGAGTTGATGGCCGGGAATTCGCTGTTGACGATGTCGTCGAGCACCCGCTCGCGCGTTTGCCCGGTGCGCAGGTTGAAGCGCCATTCGTGGAAGGTGTGGTCAGCCTCCAGATTGGCGAGCAGCTTCGGAAAGCGCTCGGCGTCGACGTTGCCGCGCGCGTCGCGCGGGGTGCGGAACGGCGCGCCGGTCATCACGATCTCGGTGCCGCCCTGGCCGTCGGGCTCTTCCCAGGCGTTGGACACGTGGTACAGGTAGGTGGGGCTGGCCTCGAACCAGCGGATCTGCGAACCCGTGCCATGGCGCGGCACGACGCCGAAGCGCGACGGCATGTCGGGGTAGAACTTCAGCTTGTGGCGGCCGGCCGCGAACGCATCCATGTCGTAGAACAGCGGCAGGTCGTGGAGGACGGTGTGGTTCGCCGTCACCGCCATGTCGTGGGGCAGGCGGGGGCCAGGCAGGGGCACGTCGATCAAGGTCTTCAGTGATCCGTCGCGGGCCAGCACGCCGTAGTGCATGTACGGCGGCGTCTTGCCGTACGCGAAGAACAGGAATTCGCCGGTCGCTTCATCGACCTTGCTGTGGGCAGAGATCGGCAGGCCCTGAAGCCGTGCATCGAGTTCGAGCTTGCCGCGCGTGGCGAGCGTGAGCGGGTCGCAGCGGTAGACGGCGCCGCCGAGGTACCACATCGACATCAGCTCGCCGTTGAAGAACTTGATGTCGGTGTTCGAGGTGTTCTTCACCGGCTGCTCCGGCCGGTCGCGGCGCGGCGGGTCCTTGATGCCTTGCCACAGCGCCTGGCCGGCGGCCAGCTCTTCGGTGAGGCCGTCGGTCATCACCCAGCGGTTGCGGTACTGGACCCGCCCACGATCGAAGCGCACCGCGTGCAACATGCCGTCGCCGTCGAACCAGTGGTAGCGGCCAGGGGCTTCGAAGCGGCGGTTCGGGCCGTTGCGGACGTAGAGGCCATTCAGGTCCTGCGGCAGCTCGCCCTCGATGGCCAGGTCGTCGATCACCAGCTCGTGCTCGATCGGCGCGAACGGGCCGCTGAGAACGGGAATGTCGTTGCTGCCCATGGGCGAGTCTCCTCGGTCAGGCGTTGGGCGCGGCGCGGCGCCAGTCCAGCCGGTGTCGGCGCACGCCACCGGGCGCGAGCTCGTCGGCCGAGAGCGTGAGCCGGTCGGCACCGTCGAAGCGAATGCGTCGAATCTGCTCGGTGCCGACGAAGCCGGGGTTGAGCGAGAAGCCAACCGCATGAACCACGTGCGCGGCGCCGTCGATCGCGCACAGCGTGAACGCGCCGCCGTAGCTGAAATAGCTCTCGAACGCCGCGCCCTGCTCCGCCAGCGGCACGCGGCGGATGCTGGCGGCCGACAACGCGGCCCGGCTCGAACGGGCGATGCTGGCGTTCATCCAGCCGTCGGCGGTGTAGAGCAGCAGGCCGATCGCATCGGCGCCGAACGGCAGGCCGGGTTCGCCGTCGCCATCGGTCGCCACCTGCCAACCCACCAGAGTCCAGGCGCCTAGTACAGTGGCCCATAAATAACGAAACATTAATACACTCCAGACATCGTCACTCGATGCAAAGAGGTGTGGTCATGCGTCAAACGCAAATGCACTTGACCAGCGAGGATCGCGCGCTGGTCGACGAGATTCGCAGCAAGGGTCTTCATCAGGCGCGAGAGGTGAACCGAGCGCATGTGCTGGCGTGCCTGGATCGCGGCGTGCCGGAGGCGCAGATCATGGCCGTGCTTGGGGTGGGGCGAACGGCGGTGTGGCGTGCACGGGCTGCGTATCTGCAAGGCGGTGTGGGCCTGGCAGTGTTCGACGTAGCGCGTTCTGGCCGACCGCGCCAGTACGGCACAGACGAAGAGGCCCGAGTGACCGCGTTGGCGTGCACGACTCCGCCCGAGGGCAGGCAGCGCTGGACGATCGTGCAACTCGAACAGGCCGCCCGCCAAGAGCCTGGCCTGAGCCGCGTGAGCCGGGAAACCGTTCGGCGCATGCTCAAAAAAACGATCTCAAGCCCTGGCGCAGGCTGATGTGGTGCATCGGCGCGTTGACCGACGAGTACCGGGGCCGCATGTACGCCTTGCTCGAGCTGTATGCACGGCCGATGTCCAAGGCCGAACCGGTCATCTGCATCGACGAAAAGAGCCTTCAACTCATCGCACACAGCCGCGATCCGCTGCCCATGACCAAGCACAGCGCCGCCAAGGACGACTACGAGTACGTTCGCAACGGGACGACCAATCTGTTCGTGGCCGTTGAGCCAAAGGCCGGACAACGAATCGTCGAAGTCACGGCGCACCGAGGCAAAGTCGACTTCGTTGCCTTCGTCCAAGACCTGGTGAGCAACGTCTACGCCAAGGCCCGCCGTGTCCACTTGGTGCTGGACAACCTGAACACCCACTTCAAGAAGTCCTTCGACGATGTGCTGGGCAAGCGGGCGGCGGCAAAACTCTTGCGTCGGGTGCAATTCCACTACACACCCAAGCACGCGAGTTGGCTGAACATGGCGGAAATCGAAATCGGCATCCTCAGCCGCCAGTGCCTGGATCACCGGATTGAAACTCGTGAGCTGCTGCAGTCCGAGGTCGATGCCTGGCAAGTGGCGCGCAACGCCCAGCAGCGAACCATCGAATGGAAGTTCACGCGCCAAGACGCAGATCGCAAGCTCGGTCGGCATTATGTTTCGACACTTGCGTGTTGATGTACTAGACTCGTGGCCATGAAGCGCCGCTTCCTTTTCTGGCTCGCCCTCGCCGCGTTGGCGTTGCGCATCGTTGCGCCGCTGGCCGCGTATGGATCGGCGATGGCGGGGCCTGGCTTCAACGATGTCTGCTCGGCCTACGGCCAGGCACCGTCGACCGGAGGAGCGCCGCTGGGCGAGCCCGGGTCGGCGCCGGCGCGGCACCTGTTGTCAGGCTGCGCCGACTGCCCCTTCGGTGGTGGCGCGGCGATGCTGCCGGCGGCGTTCGTTCTGCCACTGTTCGCGGCCAGCGCTGCGGTCGCGGCGCCAATCGCGCCGCGGGTCGTGGCCGCTGCCGCGCCGAGCCTCTTCCCGCCGCCACGCGGTCCGCCCGCGAGTCTCGCCGCGATCGACTGACCGGCCGGGCCGGTGAAGGCGCCTCGCTCGCCGCAGACCAGCGCTGCGCCCCTGAGCGCCCGGACGCTTGCCTTCGACATGCCCGTTCGCGCCACCTGCGTGGCGCCGAACGGCAACTCTCCACCCAAAGCTGCGAGGCGCCGGCACGCACTCGTGCCGCCGCGCCACCCCATCGAGGACTTCCATCAAATCAATTCTTCAGCCGCTTGCCCACGCCGCGCTGGCAGCCGCCAGTGCCGCGCTCACCAGCCCCGCACTCGCCTGCTCAAGCTGCGGCTGCAGCCTCAGCTCCGATTGGTCGAGCCAGGGCATCGCCCCATCCGGCGAAGGCCTGCGGGTCGACTTTCGATTCGACTATTTCAACCAGGACCAGTTGCGCTCGGGCACGCGCAAGGTCGACCGCAACAGCCTGACTATCCCCAACGAAGAGGAAATCCAGCAGACCACGATCAACCGCAATTACGCGCTTGGGCTCGACTACAGCCCGAGCGCGGATTGGGGCGTGAACCTGCAACTGCCTTACTACGACCGCTATCACACGGCCATCGCCGAAGAGACCATCGGCGTCTCCACGTCGCACACCCAAAGCCTCGGCGACGTTCGGCTGGTCGCCCGCTACCTCGGGCTCACCGCAGACCGCAGCGTCGGCCTGCAACTCGGGCTCAAGCTGCCGACCGGTGGCTACAAGAACAACTTCATCGCCGGACCGGAGCAAGGCGAGCCTTTGGACCGTGGCCTGCAGCCGGGCACGGGCACGACCGACCTGCTCGTCGGCGCCTTCAGCTTCGGCGCGCTGAGCCGCGACTGGGACTACTTCGCTCAGGGCATGGTGCAGCAGCCGCTGAACTCGCGCGACGGCTTTCGGCCGGGCACGGGTTTGAACCTGAACGCGGGCTTTCGCTACATGGGCCTCGAAGGGGTGACGCCGTCGATCCAGGTCAACGCCCGCATCGAAGGCCGCGAAGTCGGCCGCAACGCCGACGTGGCCAACAGCGGCGCGACGCTGATGTACCTCAGCCCGGGGGTGAACGTGCAGATCACCGAGAAGCTGCACGGCTATGCCTTCGTGCAGGTGCCGTTCTACCAGCGCGTGACGGGCCTGCAGATCGAGCCACGCTACACCGCGACAGTGGGGCTCTACTACACGATGTAGGCGGCGCAGAACGCTGGCGGGGCTGAATTGACGACCCCAAGCTCACTGCGTTCGCTGCCCCCGAGGGGCGTTCAGTCGGCTTGGGGCGGCCCGGCGCTCGACTGAGCCGCCCGCCAGCCCTCACGGCGCGCGCAGCAACGGCGTGACGGTGGCTTCGAGCAAGGGCATGTCGAAACCCGGGTTGCCATACCAGTCGGCCTTTTGCAGCACGCCCTTGCGGTCGATCACGAACGTCAGCGGCAGGCGCCAGACGCGGCCATAGGCCTTGATATTGGCGTCGCGCGCCAGCGCGGCGGGGAACGTGTAGCCCTGCATCACCTCGCGCACGGTCGCCTCGTCTTTCGGGTCGTCGATGCTGATCGCGACCAGCACCAGCCCCTCGTCGCGGTGCTTCCTGTAGTACGCATCGAAGGCCGCCATCTCGGCCCGGCACGGCGCGCACCAGGTGGCCCACAGGTTCACCACCACGACTTTTCCGCTCTGCGCCGCGAGCGAGAACGGGCTTCCGTCGAGCAACCTGGCTTCGATTGCCGGGGCCGGCTTGCCCTCGGTCGCGGCCGCCATCGCCGCACCGCCGAAGCACAGCGCGCAGACCAGCCAACCCAGCCGCGCGAACTTCATCGCGCTGCGCAGGCCGGCTCGCGCATCACTTGCCATTCACTGCCAGCAATTCGACCTCGAACATCAGCGTCGCATTCGGTGGGATCACCGAGCCGGCGCCGCGCTGGCCATACGCAATCGCGGCCGGGCAGGTGAGCTTGGCCTTGCCGCCGACCTTCATCATCTGCACGCCTTCGGTCCAGCACTTGATCACGCCGTTCAACGGGAACTCGGCCGGCGCGCCGGTCTTGTAGGAGCTGTCGAACTCCTTGCCGTCGGGGAAGGTGCCGCGGTAGTGGACCTTGACCTTGTCGGTGGCCACCGGGCTGGCGCCGCTGCCGTCCTTGATCGACTTGTAGACCAGGCCGCTCGGCGTGACCACGGCGCCGGCTTCCTTGGCCGCACTCGCGGCCGCGGCGTCCTGGGCCCGGGCGGGGGCCGACGCGGCAGCAGCAGCGATCAACAAAGAGAAAAGCAACGGGTTCTTCATGCAAAGTCCATCGGTTGGATTGAGGAGCGTGAATATTGCCACAGCGACCCGGCACGGCCTGCCCGCCCGCCAAGGGCGCCTCGCCAATAATGCAAGCCATGCGCTCGCCGCCCGCCCGCACTCCGACCTCGGCCGCGTTGCGTCTGGCGCGCCAGTCCTGGCGCCTCCAGCACGTCGACTCGCAGCGCGCTCTGGCCTGCGCCGAGAAAGCCCTGTCCGCCGCGCTGGCGCGGGGCGATGTGGCCGCCGAAGGCTGGGCCCGGCTGTCGCGCGGCTTTCACCTGCTCTACTTCGCCACCCCCGGCGAAGCCGCGCCTGAACTGAGCCGCGCTCAAGGCTGCTTCGATACCACCGCCGACCGCGCCGGCCACCTCCTGGCCGGGGCCGGGCTGGCGCGTGGGCTGTGGCGGGGCGGCCGGTTCAGCGAGTCGCTGCAGCAGGCACTGTCGCTGCGCGACGAGGGCTTGCGCGTGCTGCGGCCGGCACAGCGCGGCATCTTGCTCAACACCATTGCGGGCTGCTATTCAGCACTCGGCGAATCGGAACAGGCGTTCGCCTACATGTACCAGGCGCTGCGCGACACCGGCCCGGTGCAGGCCCTCGGCTACGACGCGGTGCTGCATTGCAACCTCGCCCACGAGCTGCTGCAGCTCGGCGACTGCCAGGAAGCGCTGCGCCACGTCGATCAAGGCATCGCGCGCTGCGCCGGGCTGAACAACGTGCGCCTGCTGAGCGTGCTGCTGATCAACCGCGCGATCTGCCTGACCGAACTGAACCGGCCGCAAGAGGCGCTGCCCGACATCGAGCGTGTGCTCGCGCTGCCGGCCGACGCCAGCGGGCGCGGCGCGATGGGCTCGGCCTTCGAGACGCTGGCCATTGCCGCCTTGCGCGCCGGCCAGCAGGCGCTGGGCGGCCAGCTTGTGGCGCGGGCGCTGCAAGCGCCGCCGACACCGAACCCGGATGAGCAGGTCGAGCGCATCGTCGCCGTGGCGATGCTCGAGCAGGCGCACGGGCGGCTGCCGCAGGCGCTGGCCGCGCTCGACCGCGCCGAGCCGTGGCTCGGCGGCGAAGGCGCCCAGGGCCTGAGCCTGCGGGTGCGTTGCATGGCCTTCCTGGCCCGGGCCGA
>JANOVJ010000644.1:0-5412 GCA_031417295.1 bacterium
CCGCACCGCCCGGCGCGGCGAGGTGATCGAGATCAAGGCCTTGATCGCGCACCCGATGGAAAGCGGCTACCGCGCCGACGCCGAGGGCCGGCTGCTGCCGGCTGACATCATCCGTCGCTTCACCGCGCGCTACGACGGCGAAGTGGTGTTCAGCGCCGAACTGTTCCCCGCCATCGCATCGAACCCGTACCTCGCCTTCTTCACCATGGCCACCACCAGCGGCACGCTCAGCTTCACCTGGGAGGGCGACAAGGGCTTCACCCAGACGGAGAGCGTGAGCCTCGTCGTCGCATGAGGCGAGCCTTCGCCGGGGCGGGGCTGGTGCTGCTCGCCACGCTTGGGCACGCCGCCGGGCCGGCACCCGACGCGCGCCGCTCGGGCTTCGAGTTCATGATCCCGCAGACCCAGGCGATGCAGCGTGACGACACGCAGAACCCGGGCATGCTGTGGGTGAAAGAGGGCGAGGAGTTGTGGGGCCGCCGCTTCGGCGTCAGCAACCGCTCCTGCGCCGATTGCCATGGCGACGCCGCCGCCAGCATGCGCGGCGTGGCGGCGCGTTACCCGGCCTACGATTCGCTCGAACGGCGTGCGGTCGATCTGGGCGGGCGGATCCAGCTCTGCCGCGAACGCAACCAGTGGGCGATGGCGCTGCCGGCCGAGGGCAACGACCTGCTCAGCCTGCACAGCTACGTCGCGCACCAGTCGCGCGGCATGGCCATCACGCCCGATCCCGACCCGCGGCTTGCACCGCTGCGCGAGCGCGGCCAGGCGCTGTACGTCAAGCGCCAGGGCCAGCTCGACTTTTCCTGCGCGCAGTGCCACGACGACAATGCCGGGCAGCGCCTGGGAGGCAGCGTCATTCCGCAGGCGCACCCGACCGGCTACCCGCTGTACCGGCTGGAGTGGCAGGGCCTCGGCTCGCTGCAGCGGCGGCTGCGCGCCTGCATGAGCGGCGTGCGCGCCGAACCCTACGCCTACGGCTCGGCCGATTGGGTGGCGCTGGAGCTGTACCTGGCCACCCGCGCCGCGGGCATGCGCATCGAAACGCCGGCAGTGCGGCCTTGAAGCAAGCTTGGCCCTTGTGCGCCGCGCAGAAAGGCGTCGCGCGCTACGGCGTGCGCGTCGGCATCGCGCCCTGCGGCTTTGGCGCCATCGAACTCGCCACATCGACCCAACCGCCGCCCATCGCCTGGTACACGTTCACCAGCTGCGCGTAGCGTGCGGCGAGCAGGCCGACCGAAGCCAGCTCGGCGGCGAACAACTCGTTCTCGGCGATCAGCACATCGAGGTAGCCGGCCACGCCCTTGTCGAAACGCAGCCGCGACAGCCGCGCGAATTCGCGCAGGGCGACCACGCGTTCGCGCTGCACGTCGAACTCCTGCAGCCGTTTCTGCGAGCCGGTCAGCGCATCGTTGGTCTCACGGAACGCGTTCAGCACCGTCTGCTGATAGAAGGCCAGCGCGAGCCGCTCGCCGGCTTCTGCCGACGCGACCTGGCCCTCGATGGCGCCGAAGGTAAAGATCGGGCCGGCCAGGCTGGCGCCGATCAGGCCCGCGGCGGCAGGGCCGGTGAAGAGGCTGCTGAAGACCGTGCTGGTGGTCGCCAGCGCGGCGTTGAGCGACAGGTCCGGGTAGTACAGCGCGCGCGCTGCGCCGATGTTCGCGTTCGCGGCCACCAGGTTCTGCTCGGCCTGCAGGATGTCGGGCCGGCGCTGCAACAGCGCTGCGGGCAGGTCGGCGGGTATCAGCGGCGCCATCAGCTGGTCGATAGGCTTGCCGCGCGCGATCGGCCCGGGGTTGCTGCCGAGCAGGACCGAGATCAGGTTCTCCTGCGCCGAGATCGCCTGCTCGAACGCCGGTATCGCGGCCAGCGCCTGCTGCGCCTGCGAGCGGATCTGAGCCACCTCGGTCTTGGCCACCAGGCCGGCCTTGAAGCGCAGCTCGAACAGCCGCAGCGTGGCCGTGAAGTTGCGCGCTGTGCCCTGCGCGATCTCGAGCTGGCGGTCGAGCGCTCGCAGCGCGATGTAGCTCGTGGCCACGGCCGAGACGAGCGACAGCACCACGCCGCGCTGACCCTGCTCGCTGGCGTACACCTGGGCCTGCGCGGCCTCGGTCTGGCGGCGCACGCGGCCGAACAGGTCGAGCTGCCACGAAGCGCCGAGCGACACCTGGTAGAGCGAGAAGTACGGGTTCGCGCCTGGCGGCAAGGGCGGCACGCCCACTGCGCTGGCGCGGGCGCGGCTGGCGTCGGCGCCATAGCCGATCTGCGGATAGAGCTGCGAGCCGGTGGCGGTGAGGGCGCCGATGAACTGGTCGACACGCGCCGCTGCGATGCGCACGTCGCGGTTGTTGCGCAGCGCGGTTTCAACCAGGTCGTTCAGCACTGGGTCGCCGAATTGCTGCCACCACATCGTGTTCGCAACTTCGGCCGCCTTCGGGTAGTCGATGCGCCAGGCCGTGGGCGTTTCGACGCTCGGCCGCACGTAGTTCGGCCCGAGCGTGCAGCCGGCCAGCCCGACGGCGACGAGCGCTGCGAGGGTGCGGATCTTCATGTTGGTTTCCTTCTCATTACTGCAGGGGTGGAGGCCACCCATTGGCTGCTTGAACACAACCCAAGCTGCGTCGTTCCGGCCCTTGCCGCCGCGCTCGAAACATACCGGTCGGCCCGGCGTGTGTCGACGCCCGCCTGGTTCGAATGCCCGATCCACGCTGCTAGAGTTGTGCTTCGCCGCAGGGCCCGTGCCGCCAGGCGCCACCATCGAGGTTCATGCCCGTGCCAGCTTCGTTCACCCGCTTTGCAGACGCCGATCGCCCGGCCCCGCATCCCACACGGTGGGCGATGACGACGCGATGGCTCGTCGTGGCCGCCGCGATCGGCCTGGCCGGTTGCACCACCTTGCCACGCAACGCCTTGCCGGTCGAGCTGATGACCGAGGCCTCGATTCCGGGCCTGCCCGATGTGCGCGCTGCCGCCGGCCGACGCAGCACGGCCATGACCGGCGATCTTGCGCTGTCGTTCGCGCAGGAATCGCCGGCCGAGTTTCCGCTCGGGCCCGACGGCGTGGTCCGCTACCCGCACCGGGCGCTGTCCGGCGGCGGCGCGAACGGCGCCTTCGGCGCCGGGTTTCTGAACGGCTGGACGAAGACCGGCCAGCGCCCCGTGTTCAAGATCGTGACCGGGGTTTCCACCGGCGCGCTGATGGCGCCGTTCGCCTTCATCGGCCCGGCCTACGACGACGCGCTGCGCGACTTCTACACCACCACGGCCACCCGCAACATCCTCCAGGCGCTGTCGATCATTCCGCAGCTGCTGGGTGGCGAGTCGTTTGCCGACTCCGCGCCCTTGCGCGCACTGCTCGAGCAGCATGTGAACGCCGAAGTGCTGCGCCAGGTGGCCCTGGCGCATGCGGCCGGCCGGCGTCTCTACATCGGCACGGCCGACCTCGATTCGCAAAGCTTCGTTGTCTGGAACATGGGGCTGATCGCGGCGAGCGGGCGGCCGGAGGCGCTGGCCCTGTTCCGCCGCGTCATGCTGGCGTCGGCCTCGATCCCGGTCGCGTTCCCGCCGGTGCTGTTCGAGGTCGAGGCTGGTGGCCGGCGCTACGACGAGATGCACGTCGATGGCGGCGTTGGTGCCAATGTCTTCATTTCCGGGGGCGTGTTCAGCTTCTCCGAGGTGCGCCAGGGCGTGGCGCGGGGCATCGGGCGAGAAGAGCTGTTCGTCATCCACAACGGCCAACTGCTGGCGGTGCCGCGCCCGACCACCCGGTCGCTGCGCAGCATCGGCTTGCGTTCGTTCGAATCGGCAAGCAAGGCGGCGTTCGTGGGTGACCTGTTCCGCGTCTACGCCGTCACGCTGCGCGAACAGGCTGGCTTCAACTGGATCACGATGCCCCACGGCGTTGAGCTGGCGGGCGACGAACTGTTCGACCCGGTGCTGATGCGCGGTCTCTTCGACTTGGGCTACGCGAATGCCGTGGCCGGGCAGGTCTGGGCCACGGTGCCGCCCGGCCTGCCGCCACGCAGCGAGCGCTGAGCCTGCCGAGCGCGTCGACGAAGCGCTCATGCCGCGCCACCGCGCTGCATCATCATCAGGCCGCCGAAGAGCGCGGCGGTGGCGAGCAAGCTGAGGCTCGCGACCGGCCAGCGGCGTGCCAGCGCGTCGGCTTGCTCGAACGCCACACCGGCCTTCGTCGTGACGCGGCGGAACGGGCCTTCCTTCGCCACCTCAACGCCACCCGCCGCCGCAGCACCGAACAAGGCTCGCCGTGAGAGCGCCAGCGCGAGCACCGCACCGCCGAGCACCACCAGCAGCGTCTTGCCCAACTCCTTCGGCGCGAGCGGGTTCGAGATCAGGTCGCCCGAGTCGGGGCCGAGCGCCGTGAACGCCAGCGCCAGCGAGCACAGGGAGAGTGCCAGCGCCGCGACCTCCGACAACCGGGGCACCGGCTTGACCAGGGCCACCGGCACGGCAGGCCGGCGGAGCACGCTGCTGAGCACGAGCACCACGTAGCCGGCAGTGAACACCGCGCCGCCGTTCAGCACCACGGCCCACCACCATTGGCCCGAACTGTCGGCGGCATCGAGCAGCAGCTTCTTCGCCAGGTAGGCGCCGCTCGGCACCACGCCCATCAAGGCGATGCCCGAGACTGCGAACGCGAGCACGGGGACGGGCATCGCGCGGGCCACGCCGGCCAGGCCGGCAATGCGGTCGTGGCCGAGTGCGCTGTAAATGAGCCCGGCGGCCATGAACATGCCGGCCTTGGCGGTGGCGTGCGCAATCGCCTGCAGCAGACCGGCGGCCTGGGCCGCGTCGCGATAGACCATGTCGCCGGCGGCGTCGAAGGCCAGCGGGAAGAGCAGGAACAGGTAGCCGATCTGCGCCACCGTCGAATAGGCCACCAGCAGCTTCAGGCGCTGCTGGCGCAGCGCGACCACGCTGCCGACGACGATGGCCGCAGCGCCCATGGCGCCCAGCAGCTGCGCGGCCGAGGCGCTGGCCACGCCGGGCATCACGTCGAGCCACAGGCGCAGCACCAGGAACCACGAACCCTTGATGACCAGGGCCGAGAGCACCGCGCTGGCCGCGGCCGGCGCGCCGCCGTGCGCCGGCGGCAGCCAGATGTGCAGCGGGAACAGCGCGGTCTTGGCGAGCAGGCCCGCGGTCATCAACGCCAGCGCCGTCCAGGCGATCTGCTCGGGCCGCACCACACCGGCCAGCAGCGGGATGTCGAGCGTGCCGTAGCCGCCATACAGCAACACCGCGCCCAGCAGGTACAGCACCGAGCCGCACAGCGCGAAGAGGATGTAGCGCAGCGCCGCGCGCAGCGTCTCGCCACTGCCGGCCAGGCACACCAGCGGCACGCCGGCGAAGGTCAGCAGTTCGAGCGCAACGTACAGCGTGAACAGATCG
>JANOVJ010000645.1:0-5389 GCA_031417295.1 bacterium
GAATGACGTAGTCGATGCCGATCGGCGAGTGGTTCGTGTCGACGATGCCGATGATCGGAATGCCGAGCTTCTTGGCTTCGAGGATGGCGATCTTGTGGTAGCCCACATCGATCACGAACATCGCGTCGGGCAGCGCCGTCATGTGCTGGATGCCACCGATGTCTTTTTCGAGCTTGGCCAGCTCGCGGTCGAACATCAGCGCTTCCTTCTTGATGCGGATTTCGGTGCCGGCTTCGATCTGCGCCTTCATGTCCTTCAGGCGCTTCAACGAACCCTTGACGGTCTTGAAGTTCGTCATCATGCCGCCCAGCCAACGCTGGTCGACAAACGGCATGCCACAACGCTGGGCTTCCAGCGAGATGACCTCGCGCGCCTGGCGCTTGGTGCCGATCATCAGGATGGTGCCGCGGCGTGCGGCCAGCTGGCGGATGAACTTCATCGCGTCGTTGAAGAGCGGCTGCGTCTTCTCGAGGTTGATGATGTGAATCTTGTTGCGATGGCCGTAGATGTACGGGGCCATCTTGGGGTTCCAGAAGCGCGTTTGGTGCCCGAAATGGACGCCGGCTTCCAGCATTTCACGCATGCTGACGGTCATGGTTTTTCCAGTCAAAGGTTGGTTCTAGAATCCGGCTTGAATCGCAACCGGATGTTCCAGTTGCAACACCTTTTGAGTGCCGGGTTCGCGATTTGTCTGCCTGCCGGTTCCGCCATGCGCCCTATCGAAAGGAACGCTGTTCGGTGGCCTTAGAGGTAAACCCGCAGAGTATAGCAGCGCCATGACGCCAGACCGACCCGACCTCCTCTCGGCCCGTGACGCCATCGCCTCCGGCGCCCGCCCCAGCGCGGCGTTTCACGGGGCCTCGCAGCGCCAGGCCGACAGCCCCGCGCTGCGCCATGCGTTCATCCGCCGCTTCGGCGGTTCGGCCGACGTGGCCGCGTTCGTCGATGCACAGCGCCGCGTGGGCGCCCCGCTGCCGCCGTTGGCCGGGCTAGCGGTGAGCGTCAAGGACCTGTTCGATGTCGCGGGCCATCCCACCACGGCGGGCTCGAAAGTGCTCGCCGATCGACCGGCCGCCAGCGCCGATTGCCCCGCTGTGGCGCGGCTGCGCGCCGCAGGGGCGGCGCTGCTCGGCCACACCAACCTGACCGAGTTCGCGTTCTCCGGCGTGGGCATCAACCCGCACCACGGAACGCCAGCCAACCCGGCCACGGCGCTGCTCGACGCCACACCGCGCATCCCCGGCGGCTCGACCTCGGGCGGCGCGGTCTCGGTGGCGGGCGGCGCGGCGTGGGCGGCGCTCGGCTCCGACACCGGTGGCTCGATCCGCATTCCTGCGGCCTTGCAAGGCCTGGTTGGCTTCAAGAGCACGGCCCGCCTCGTGCCTACCGACGGCTGCATCCCGCTCTCGACCACGCTCGACACCGCTTGCGCCATCACCCACTCGGTGCGCGACGCGGTGCTGCTGCACGAGGTGCTCGCGGCGCGCCGGGTCACGCTCACCCGCCGCCCGCTTCGCGCGCTGCGCCTGGCCGTGCCCGACCAGCTGCTGCTCGACGCGATGGACCGCACCGTGGCCAGCGCGTTCGCGCGCACGCTGGCGGCACTGCGGGCCGCTGGCGCCACGATCGACGAAGTGACGCTGGTCGAAGCGTCGTCGCTCGCCACCTTGCAAGCGGGCGGCGGGTTCAGCGCCGCCGAATCGTGGGCCTGGCACCGGGGGCTGCTGGCCACGCGCAAGGCCGACTACGACCCGCGCGTTGCGGCGCGCATCCGCCGCGGCGAGCGCATCAGTGCCGCCGACTACATCGACCTGGTCAGCGCGCGAACCGCCTGGATCGCGCGGACCGCACGCCGGATTCAACCTTACGACGCCCTGCTCAGCCCGACCGTGCCCATCGTCGCACCGCCGATCGCACCGCTGCTGGCCAGCGACGAGACGTTCGTGGCCACCAACGCGCTGCTGCTGCGCAACCCCTCGATCGTCAACCTGCTCGACGGCTGCGCGCTCTCGCTGCCTTGCCACGCGGCGGGCGAGATGCCGGTCGGCCTGATGGTCTGGCACGCCGCGCTGCAAGACGACGCGGTGCTCGACGCGTCGCTCACCATCGAAGCCGCACTGGCCTCGGTGCGGGACTGACGTGCACGTCGCCGTCGTCGGCGCCGGCATCGTCGGCGTCACCACTGCCTACGAACTCGCGGCCGACGGCCATGAGGTCACGGTGCTCGAGCGCCGCGGCAGCGTGGCCGCCGAGACCAGTTTTGCCAATGCCGGCGTCGTCGCGCCCGGCTATGTCACGCCATGGGCTGCGCCCGGCATGGCGGGCAAGGTGCTGGCGCATCTGCTGTCGGCCCACACCCCGGTGCGGCTGAACCCGCGCCTCGACGCAGGCACGCTCGCCTGGCTGTGGCGGTGGTGGCGTGCCTGCCATGCGCAACGCTACCAGGCCAACCGCGCGCGGATGCAGCGCCTGGCCCTGTTCAGCCGCGAGCGGCTGCACCAGTTGACGCACGATCTGGGGCTCGACTACGAACGCAGCGAAGGCTACCTGGTGCTGCTGCGCCGCGCCAGGGACCTGGCCGCGGTGCAGCCCGGGCTCAAGCTGCTGAGCGAACTCGGCGTCGCGTTCGACACGCTCGACGCCACCGGCTGCCACCGTGTCGAGCCCGGCCTGAACCCCGACACACCGCTGCACGCCGGCATCTACCTGGCCCACGACGAAGCCGCCAATTGCCGCCAGTTCGCGCACCTGATGCGCAGCCAGGCGCAGCGGCTCGGCGCGCGCTTTCGCTTCCACACCACGGTGCAGGCGCTGCACCCCGGGCGCACGCCGCGCGTCACGCACCAGCACCTGCCGCCAGATGAATCAGCGTTTGTGAGTCTGGCCGCTGAGGCCCGGTCTAGCGACGGGCCCGCCACCGTGCCGATGACCGACGGGCCGGTGACCGAGGCGTTCGATGCGGTCGTGCTCTGCGCCGCGCTCGGCGCGCCGGCGTTGCTGGCGCCGCACGGCCTGCGCCTGCCGTTGCTCGCGGTGCACGGCTACTCGGTCACCGCACCTTTGCGGCGGCTCGAGCAGTTCCCTGACTTCGGCCCCCGCTCGGCGTTGATGGACGAGCGCTACAAGGTGGCCATCAGCCGCCTCGGCAACCGCATCCGCGTGGCCGGCAGTGCCGAGATTGGAGGCTCACTCGCCAACCATCACCCCGGTGCGCTGGCCACGCTCTACAAGGTGCTCGACGACTGGTTCCCCGGCGCGGCGCGGCTGAGCCAGGCGCAGCGCTGGAAAGGCGCACGGCCGATGTTGCCCGACGGCCCGCCGGTGCTGGGCGCGAGCGGCATCGAGGGCGTCTGGCTCAACCTTGGCCATGGCTCCAGCGGCTGGGCGCTGGCCTGCGGCTCGGCGCGGGTGGTGGCCGCAGCCGTGGCCGGGCGTGCGCCGCCGATCGACGTCGAAGGCCTCGACGTGTCGCGGCTGGTGCGCAGCAAGGGTTGAGCTGCCTCAGCCTTGCCCACGCTCGCCGCCCTTCTGCCCGCGAGCAACGAAGGTACTGCCGCGCAGGCCGTCGAACCCTGCGCCCAGCCGCCGCTGATTGCCGGGCTGACAGTTTGAGTTGACGTTGATTCGACGCGCCCCGCTTCAGAACGCGTTCTTGTAGGTTGCGGCCTGGCAGGCCATGCTGCCGCCGGGATCTCCGGGGATGCAGGTCGAGCTTCGCGGTGGCACGCCGCCGGCGCAGCCGACCAACAGGGATGTCAGTACCCAACACATGATCTTGACCACAGGGCGTCCTTGCAAAGTCTCACCCATCTTGCCTTCGATTGGCCGCCATCGAAGCCCACAAGGGCTCTTCGGCTCACTGCGGGCTGAGCGCGGGTCAGCGGCGGTCGCAACGCGCCTTGTCTCGTGCACCACAATGCCAGCCGATGAGACTTCTATCCGAGCGGGCGGCAACCGCAGACTGGCGTTGCCGGTACGCGCAACCCGCGCCGGAGACGCTGACCGAAGGGCGCCACCCAAAGGCAGGCCCATGACCCGCTGGCAGGCCAACGCGCTGCTGCTGCTGGTGGCGTTGATCTGGGGTTTGGCGTTCGTGGCGCAGAACCTGGCGATGGCGCACATGGGCCCGATGGGGTTCACCGGCGTGCGCTTTCTCGTCGGCGCGCTGGTCGTTGCTCCGCTGGCTTGGCGCGAATGGCGGTTCCTGCGCAGCCGCGGCCTGCACCACTCGCGCGAGGATCTGGCGCCCGTGGTCGGCCTGGGGCTGCTGTTGTGTCTGGGCGCCGCTCTGCAACAGGTGGGCATCCAGAGCACCACGGTCACCAACGCCGGCTTTCTGACCGCGCTCTACGTTCCGCTCGTGCCCCTGCTGGCATGGTGGCGCAGTGGCCGTGCGCCGCATGTCTGGGTCTGGCCGGCCTCGCTGGGTTGTCTGATCGGCACCTACCTGCTCTCCGGCGCCGGCAGCGTGGCCTTCAACCAGGGCGACCTCTGGGTGCTGGCGTCGGTGCTGCCATGGGCCCTGCACATGCTGTTCGTCGGCGAGGTGGCCAAGCGCATGGCAGCGCCGTTTCTGGTGGCCTTGGGGCAGTTCCTGGTCTGCGCGATGGCCGGCCTCGCATGGGGTGTGGTGGCCGAACCCATCGACCTTTCGGCCCTGGCCGCAGCGGCGCCGGCGATTGCCTTCACCGGCATCGTCTCGGTCGGCATTGGCTTCACCTGCCAGGTGATCGCACAAAGCCACGCCACCCCCGCTGATGCGGCGATCCTGCTGTCGTCGGAAACACTGTTCGCCGCCCTGTTCGGCTACGCGCTGATGGGCGACCGCTTGAGCGCCACCGCCTGGGCCGGCGCGGGGCTGATCTTCGGCTCCATCGTCGCCGTGCAGTTGATCGCGCTGCGCAAGCCGGCCCGCCAGGCCGTCAGCGCGCGCAACGACTAAAACGAGTAGCGCCCCATCAGGTCGAACCGCGACAGCGTGCCATTGCCATCGGTGAAGGTCTCGCGCAAGCCCCAGATGTACTCGGCGCCGAGTTCGACGTTCTTGATTGGCGAGTAGATCATGTTGATGAACACCTGATGCAGACGCCGGTTGTCGGCCTGGTCGGTGGCCGTCTTGCCGAAGTTCCCGCCATACACCACGTTGCTGCGCAACTGCTCGTTCCACGTTCGGGCCCAGCCGACCACCAGGCCCTGGTTGCGGTCGAAGGTGATGGCGCCGTCGGTGGCGATGGAGTACCCGTTCGAGCCGTACAGGTTGTTGATCGGGCCTTCGGCGATGGTGTACTGGCCCATCAGCACGTCCTGGCCGGTGAGCTTGTAGCTGCCGCCGATGCCGAACCCATAGCCGGCCTTGGTCTCGGTGTCCGAACGCACCGAGGTCACGAGC
>JANOVJ010000646.1:0-6761 GCA_031417295.1 bacterium
CGCCTACGCCTGTGGCGCGTCGCAGTGGCAGGTGGTGAGCCACCATCTGGTGCCGTATGGCATGCCGGGCATCCTGACCGGCGTCATCATCGGCATGGCGCGAGCGATCGGCGAAACGGCGCCGATCATCACCATCGGTGCTTTGACGTTCATTGCCTTCCTGCCGCCCCTGCCGGGCGCGGGCGAGCCGGCCGCGGGCCTGTTCGACTGGCTGTTCTCGCCGTTCACGGTGATGCCGATCCAGATCTTCAACTGGACCTCGCGCCCCGACCCGGCGTTCCACCTGAACGCCGCCGCGGCGAGCTTCGTGCTGCTGGTGATGACGATGGGCATGAACGGCTTCGCGATCTGGCTGCGCTACCGGCTGCGCAAGAACATCAAGTGGTGAGCGCCGAGCGCGTCACTGCGAACAAGACAACCCACGGAACCGCCTCATGCCCTCGACCCTCACGCTGCCCGCCGTGACGCCCACGCTCAAGGCCGAGTCGAGCAATCTCGACTTCTACTACGGCGACTTCAAGGCTTTGCGCGGCGTTTCGATGCCGATCTACGAGAACAAGGTCACCGCGCTGATCGGCCCCAGCGGCTGCGGCAAATCGACCTACCTGCGCTGCTTCAACCGCATGCATGACCTGTATCCGGGCAACCGCTACGACGGCAGTATCCACCTCTATCCGGACAATGTCGATGTGCTGCACAAGAGCGTCGACGCGATCGAGGTCCGGATGCGGATCTCGATGGTGTTCCAGAAGCCAAACCCGTTCCCGAAGTCGATCTTCGACAACGTTGCCTACGGCCTGAAAGTTCGCGGTGAGAAGTCGCGCAGCTACCTGCAAGACAAGGTCGAGGCCGCGCTCAAGGGCGCCGCGATCTGGAATGAGGTCAAGGACCGACTCGACGAGGTGGCGGTGAACCTGTCGGGCGGACAGCAGCAGCGGCTGTGCATTGCCCGCGCGCTGGCGACCGATCCTGAGATCATCCTGTTCGACGAGCCGACCTCGGCCCTCGACCCGATCGCCACGGGTGCGATCGAGGAACTGATCGGCGAACTGAAGGAAAAAGTGACGATCCTGATCGTGACCCACAACATGCAGCAGGCGGCGCGCGTGTCCGACTTCGTGGCCTACATGTACATCGGCGAGCTGGTTGAATACGGCGAAACCAAGGACATTTTCATGAAACCCAAGCGCAAGGAGACCGAGGACTACATCACCGGCCGCTTTGGCTGAACTGGAACATCCATGAACGACAAACACATCTCCACCCAGTTCGACGCCGAACTGTCCGATATCTCGACCCGGGTGCTCGAAATGGGCGGCATGGTCGAAGCGCAAGTGGTGCAATCGGTCTACGCGCTGACGCACTTCAGCAGCGAGACGGCGTCGCAGGTGCTGGTGCAGGAAGAGCGCGTCAACCTGATGGAAGTCGAGATCGACCGCGACCTGTCGACCATCATCGCCCGGCGCCAGCCGACAGCGCGCGACCTGCGGCTCTTGATCGCCATCTCCAAGGCCATCGCCAACCTGGAGCGCGTTGGCGACGAGGCGGCGCGCATTGCCCGCACCGTGCAGCGGCTGGTCAACACCGGCGTGTCGAGCCGGCTGCGCCTGCCGGTGAACGACGTGGCCTTCGAGTCGGAGCTGGCCACCGCGCAGTTGCGCAAGGCGCTCGACGCGTTCGCCCGCCTCGACACGGCCAAGGCGCTCGAGATCATTCGCCAGGACGACCTGATCGACCAGGAATTCGACGGCATGATGCGCAAGCTCATCACCTACATGATGGAAGACCCGCGCACCATCTCGGCCTGTATCGACCTGGTGTTCGTGGCCAAGGCGATCGAACGCGTCGGCGACCACGCGAAGAACCTGGCCGAGCAGATCATCTATGTCGTCAAGGGCACCGATGTGCGGCACAGCCCGATCGAGACGGTCGAGTCGATGGTGAAGTGATGGCCAAGCCGAGGAGGGTGTCATGAGCCGGGTGCTGGTGGTCGAGGACGAGTCGGCGATCGCCGAACTGATTGCGATCAACCTGCGCCACGCCGGCCACGAGGTCACGATTGCCGCGACGGCCGCACAGGCGCACAGCGAGGTCGGCCGGGTCCTGCCCGACCTGGTGGTACTCGACTGGATGCTTCCCGGCGAGTCGGGCCTGGCGCTGGCGCGGCGCTGGCGCGCCGACCCGCGAACCCGCGAGTTGCCGCTGATCATGCTCACTGCGCGCGCCGAAGAAAGCGACAAGGTGGCCGGGCTCGATGCCGGCGCAGACGACTACCTGAGCAAGCCGTTCTCGACCCAGGAACTGATGGCGCGCATCCGCGCCGTGCTGCGACGGCGGGCGCCCGAGGCCCTTGACACGCAGGTCGAGATCGGCGGGCTGCTGCTCGACCCGGCGACGCGCCGCGTCAGCCGGGGCGGGTGCGCGGTCAAGGTCGGGCCGACCGAGTTCCGGCTGCTCCACTTCTTCATGACCCACCCGGAGCGCGTCCACAGCCGGGCGCAGTTGCTCGACCGTGTCTGGGGCGACCACGTGTTCATCGAGGAGCGCACCGTGGACGTCCATGTCAAGCGCCTGCGCGAGGCGCTGGCACCGGCCCACTGTGCGCAGATGATCGAAACCTCGCGCGGTGCCGGCTACCGCCTGACGCAGCATGCGCAGGCCACTTCGGCGTAGTGCGTTGAACGGCGCGCAAGCGGGCCGCCAGCGACGCCTGGGCCCGCCATGGGCTGGCTGATCGCGCGCGCGCTGCTGGCGGCGCTCGCGGTCTTGCTGGGGGGTGTGGCGGGCGCGCTGATCGGTGGGCCGAGCGGGTCGCCGCTGCCGGGCGCACTGGCCGGTGGCGCGGTAGGCGCAGCACTGCTGTTCGCGGCCGACGGCCGGCGCGGCGCGCAGCTGCTGCGCTGGTTGCGCAGCCCGCAGGCCGCTGACGCGCCGCGCGACGCCGGCCTTTGGGGCGAAGTCAGCTACTGGGCCGAGCGGTCGATCCGCCAGCACCAGCGTGCAGCGCAACAGGAACAGTTGCGGCTGTCGCAGTTCCTGTCGGCCATCGAGGCCTCACCGAACGGGGTGCTGCTGCTCGACGTGGGCGACCAGATCGAATGGTGCAACGGTGTCGCTGCCGATCACTTCGGGCTCGACCCGCAGCGCGACCGGCGCCAGCGGGTCACGAACCTGGTCCGCGCACCGGCCTTCGTCGCCTACTTGCAGGAGGGGCGCTGGGACGACGCGGTGAACGTGCCCGCGCCGCGCGGCAAGGGCATGTTGTCGGTGCTGATCCGCCCCTATGGCGATGCCCAGAAACTGGTGCTCTCGAACGACATCACCGAGCGCGAGCAGTCCGAGTCGATGCGGCGCGACTTCGTGGCCAACGTATCGCACGAAATCCGGACCCCGCTGACGGTGCTGGCAGGGTTCATCGAGACCATGAACACGCTGCCGCTCACCGACGCCGAGCGCCGCCGCGTGCTGACGCTCATGGGCCAGCAGGCGCAGCGCATGCAGGCACTCGTGAGCGACCTGCTGACCCTGGCCGCGCTTGAGGGCAGCCCGCGCCCGCCTGCCGACCGTTGGGTGGCGGTGGGGCCGCTGCTGGCGCAGGCGCAGGCCGACGCGCTGGCGTTGTCGGCCGGGCGGCACCGGATCTCGTTCGACAGCGCCGCCGCTGCGCAGCTCGCCGGAAGCGAGAGCGAACTCGCCAGCGCGGTGGCGAACATCGTCAACAACGCCGTTCGCTACACGCCCGAGGGGGGCTCGATCGATGTCGCCTGGCGCCTGATGGCCGACGGTGCGGGCGAGTTGTCGGTCAGCGACAACGGCATCGGCATCGAACGTGAGCATCTGGCGCGGTTGACCGAGCGCTTCTACCGCGTCGACGGCAGCCGCTCGCGCGACACCGGCGGCACCGGGCTCGGCTTGTCGATCGTCAAGCATGTGGTGCAGCGCCACGGCGGCGAACTCGACCTTCAAAGCGAGCCCGGCAAGGGTTCGGTCTTCAGGCTGTTGTTCCCGGCCGCACGGGTGCGTACCGTGGCGCCCGCGCCGGAACTGCGACACGAGGCAGCGAGCCCGAGCTGAGGCCGCGGCCGTGCCCCGGTCAGTTCGGTGGTGCGCTTCGGCGAAAAACCGCCGTCGCCTCGTCGCGATCAGTTGGGCGGCGTTCGGTGGCCACCCAGTCCCACCCCGGCCAGTCACCGCGCGGCCGGTTGCGGGTCTCGAGCACCAGCAGGTAGTCGCAGCGCGTGGTCGCCAGCGACATGGTGGCGTCGGGTTTGAAACCGCCGAAGTACTCCAGCGCCGCCAGTTGGGCGCGCGGCAGGCCGCGGGTGACGACGCAACTGCTGCGCGGCAGGTGGCGCGCGATCCGGTCGATCTGCACCCGGTAGCTGCGCGCGTAGTCGAGCAGCGGCAGCATCAGCGTCATCAGCATCAGCCAGCACAGCGCCACGCCGCTGGCCGGCAACACCAGGCTCTTCCAGAGCGGGTGGCGGTTGCGGCCGGTGCGCCAGCGGACGAGCCAGATCCAGGCCAGCGAGGCGAGCAGCGCAAGGCCGAGTGCCAGCGCCGAAAAAGTGCTTTGATAGCCGGGCGCGAGCTTGATCACGTTCGCCGCGGGCTTGGCCGGCACGCCCGTCTGCATGGCCACGTACACAACCCAGAGCGTGATCGAGAGGCCACTGAAAAAGAAGACTGAAAACCAGTCGATCGCAGCCGCGGTGGCGCGTTGCAGGGTCGGCAGCGCAAACGCGGCCAGTACCGCCATCGCCGGCAGTGCGAGCATCAGCGCGCGGTCCGAGCCGCCCATGGCAATGCTCGCCACAATGCTCACTGCGGCACAGCTCGCGGGAACCGACAGGTGCCGGCTGCTCATTTGCCGGCGCCAGCGCCACAGCGTCCACAGCGCCAACAGCCAGGTCGGCCAGGTGAACCACAACAGCAAGCGCAGCAGCGCGCCGAGCTGCTGCAGCGTGGGCGGGCCGACGACACGCCAGGCCCAGGCCTGCATGGCCGTCGCGAGCACCGCAGCGAGCAGCATCGCGCCCCCGACCCAGCCGGCGAAACGTCGCGCAGGACCATGGCTCGAAGCGCCGCTGGCGACCAGGCCGACCAGGCCCAGGCCCAGCGCCAGACTGGGCGCGCCGCTCGCCACCAGGATCGGCAGCGAAGCCCCTACCGCCAACCGCGACGCGATCGTGCGAAACGGGCTGCTGGCGAGCGCATAGAGATACAACGTGGCGCCGAACAGCTGCACCAGTTCTGGCGTCGTTTCATGCCCGAGTTGAAGCAGCCCGAGAGTCGCGATCAAGCCCAGTACCGCACCGTCAGCGATCGCGCGAGCGTAGTCGACGCTGCTCGCCTCGCCGCCGAAGGCCAGCGGCAGGGGTTGGGCTGCCTCGGTGCGGGCCAGGTGGTAGGCGCTGTACCAGGTCAGCACCAACACCAGCCCGAGCAGCAGTGCAAAGGGAAGCCGTGCCGCCAGCGGCGCGCCGAGCAGTACGCCAAGCCCCTTGATGAAGACGGCACCCAGCCAGTAGGGCAACAGCGCTGACTCGGGGGGCAGGCCGCCTACCGTGGGAGCCCACCACGAACTGTGCCCCTGCGCGATGCTCAGCATGTAGCCAAACGCAGTGATGTCGGCCGACTTCCACGGATCGCGCCCGAACAGGCCAGGCAATACATACGCCGCGCACAGCAACAGCAGCGCGAGGCGTGGCATGCGCTGCGCTTCGCGCTGCGTGACGAGGGCCGGGTTCGGGGTGTTCAAGACGAGACGTCTGGATGCTGGCGCGCATCATGCCGCAAGCGGGCCGGCACAAGCCGGCCATGAAAAAGGCAGCCGAAGCTGCCTTGATGGTTGCGCTGCCGTCGAATCACTTCTTCAGGTGCGCGAACTTGTTGCGGAATTTCTCGACCCGGCCGCCGAGCGAGTCGATGCTCTTTTGGGTGCCGGTGTAGAACGGGTGCGACTCGCTGGTCGACTCGAGCTTGAACAGGGGCAACTCGCGGCCGTCGTCCATCTTCACCGTTTCGCGGGTCTGGGCGCACGAACGGGTGACGAACTTGAAGCCGTTCGACAGGTCGACGAAGCAGACTTCGCGGTAGTTGGGGTGAATGCCTTCTTTCATCTTCAATCCTTTGTGCGCAGCGGGCGCTCGGTGTGGGTAGCCACTGCAAACCTGTTGCAGCACTTGCCGTTTCAGACAGCCTGTAATTATAGCCCGGCGCGAGTGCGGGGGCTCAACCGCCGCGACGCATCATGTCGAAGAAGTCGTGGTTGTTCTTGGTCGCCTTCATCTTCTCGAGGATGAACTCCATCGCCTCGATTTCGTCCATCGGGTAGAGCAGCTTGCGCAGGATCCAGGTCTTTTGCAGGATCTCGGGCTTGAGCAGCAGTTCCTCGCGCCGCGTGCCCGACTTGTTGAGCAGGATCGACGGGTAGACGCGCTTCTCCGACATCCGCCGGTCAAGGTAGATCTCGCAGTTGCCGGTGCCCTTGAACTCCTCGTAGATCACCTCGTCCATGCGTGAGCCGGTGTCGATCAGCGCGGTGCCGATGATCGTCAGCGAGCCGCCTTCCTCGATGTTGCGCGCCGCACCGAAGAAGCGCTTGGGCCGCTGCAACGCATTGGAGTCGACGCCTCCCGACAGCACCTTGCCCGACGACGGCAGCACGTTGTTGTAAGCCCGCGCCAGCCGGGTGATCGAGTCGAGCAGGATCACCACGTCCTTCTTCATCTCGACCAGGCGCTTGGCGCGCTCGATCA